>JAICIM010000058.1 GCA_025928885.1 Ktedonobacteraceae bacterium
ACAGACGGCGAGCCTGATCCGTCGGACTACGCAAAATGAAAAAGGTCAGGCGCTGCGCGGTCTTCACGCCAATACCGGGCAGTTTAGAGAACTCCTCGATCAACGCAGCCACTGGAGGTGCAACATCGCTCATGATTTAGAACAATCCTCCGGGCAAACGCATACCTCCGGTGGCGTTACTCACCAGCTTTTGCTGTGCGTCGGTCACTTTCGTAAAAGCATCCTTTGCAGCAGCCTTCACCATGATCTCCAACTCGGCGATATCCTCGGCAGTAAACGCTTCAGGATCGATCTTGACACCGATGATCTCAAACTTTCCGCTCATCGTGAGCGTCACAGCGCCACCGCCAGCCGTACCAGTGAAGTTGGTGTTTTCCAGTTCTTCCTGCATCTTCATCAGCTTTTGCTGCATGCGCTGAAGTTCTCGCATATTCATGTTCTATAACTCCTCACTTGAGATGGACATCTTTGATTTCCGCTTTAAACATCCGCATCACTTCCTGAATAACAGGATCATTTTTCGCTTTTTTCTCCACCTGTTCCTGTCGGCCAGCACTGAATTGTCCTGTACTTTCAAGAGGGGTGACAAGAGATGTTGCCTTATTATTCTCTCTCACACTCTCCATCCTGGCAAGTATTGAGACGGAGCCAGGGGTTTGCAGTTGCTGAGCAGAAGGAGACAGCGGCTGTATCTCCACCTGTGACCTGCCAATTTGGGGAGATGGCGCTAGAGCCTGGGCGGTTGCAGATAGCTCAAGATGGGGCGATGCCTGAGCCGGCGCGGCGGACAGATGAAACGTTGCCGCATTTCCCACAGAGCCACGTGGCGCAGGTGGAAAGGAGCCGGTGTGTCCATCATCCTCAGATTCACGCTGAGGCGGTACTGCCATAGCACTACTATTGGTATCCAATCTACCAGTATCCGGCCTGCGCGGTGTCTGTATGGAGATTGCAGGTGGGGGCGGCAACGGTACAGACTGGCCCGGGGAGAGCAGGCGGATACGGCACTCCTGCCCCAGCTCGATCTTCAATGCCCATTCAATCAACCGTTGACGTTCTTCACTTTTATGAATGGCTTTATAGTGAAATTCGGCGGAAGGTCTCATCACCAGCATCGGCTGCGTCGCGGTTCCTTCTACCAGCACAACTGGCAGGTCATTGAGCAGCGCGGCAACAATAGCCCCATCCTTCTTCGTCTTTACGCGTCGCTTCACCAGTTCCCATTTCTCCTTCACATCGGCAACGGTCAGCGACGGAGGATCGCCAGCTGGTTGCGCATCCGTAGTAGTAGCCGGAGGAGTTACTGGTTGACTCTGTATTGAAGCAGGCTCTTCAACGCGAGGAGCAGCGAAAAAAGACTGCCGTTGCGGTCCTGGTGCAGGTTCATCTGTCTGCTTATTTGCCGCTGGAACTATCTCTACAGGTGGTGGCGTTTCTTGCGGCGGGGACGATACCCTGACTGGTGCCTCGCGCTGCGGCGGTTGTTGAGAAGATGCCGCACGAGGAGGAGTGGCAGGGATAGGTTGAGCAAGCTGAACAGCAGGACTGGCTGTGAGTGGCTGTCCATTTTGCGCTCGACTATGCAGTCCGACGCAAGAGAGCAGAGCTAGCTCAAGCCCCAGTTGAGGGGTCCCCTGATTTTTCTGCATCAGATCGTTCTGAGCGAAGATACGCGCACATTCGATCAACTCTTCCAGGACAAACAATTTTGCCGCTTCAGCAATCTCACGCACCTCATCTTCAGTGGTGTCCAGGATTTCAGCAATGTTCGCCCCTGCTTTACAAAGCATCATCGCACGCCAATATTCCGCGATCTGATTATTCATCTGGCGCAGATCGGCTCCGGCTTCAGCAAGCTCATGGATCAGATGCAGGCCCGCAGAGCTATCGAGGTTGGCGATATGTAATATAAACTTTTGAATGGCGCGAGGATCAGCAATGCCCAACATCGTCTGAACTTGAGAGAGCTGGATGCTCTGCCCCGAATACGCAATCGCCTGATCCAGCAGGCTCAGCGCATCACGCATTCCACCAGCCGCAGCCCGGGCAATCAGCTCGGCGGCTCCATTCTCTAACTGCACCTGCTCCTGCTCGGCAATAAAGCAGAGATGCCCCACAATCTGCCGCAACGTGAAACGCTTGAAATCGAAGCGTTGACAACGTGAAAGCACGGTCGGCAACATTTTATGCACATCAGTGGTCGCCATCACAAAGATAGCGTGTGGCGGTGGTTCTTCCAGAGTCTTGAGCAGAGCATTAAAAGCTTCGACGGTCAACATATGAGCTTCGTCGAGGATATAGACTTTGTATTTACCCGTTGAGGGCGGAACCATGACCTTTTCGCGCAGCTCGCGAATGCTATCAATGCCACGATTAGAGGCCGCATCAATTTCGATCACGTTAAACGAATTGCCAGCGGTAATTTCACGACATTGCTGACATTCGTTACAGGGTTCATTATTAACAGGGCGTAAACAATTGATGGTTTTCGCTAGAAGACGAGCGGTGGTAGTTTTACCGGTACCTCTAGGCCCGGTGAAGAGATATGCATGGGCTAATTTGCCATCCTTCAACGCATTCTTCAACGTACGGACGACATGTTCTTGACCGACAAAATCGGAGAACGTTTGAGAGCGCCATTTTCGGTAGAGAGATTGTGAGGCCATAGAAAGACTCCCGCCTGTAATCCTCATGACGGGCCACGAACCGACCCCCCGACAACTAGAAAGGACATAGAAAACCGATTTTCGCCCGGTCCTGCCGGTCGGCGCAACCAGGCACCCCTGCGGCACCCAGAGAGGTCCACTTACCGTTGCTTCCTCACGGATCTGGCGGGGTTCGCAAACATCTGCCGCGCAGGACCCGATCACGCCGACCGACAGGACCGGAAGAAAACCGGCCCGTCTCTCGAACATTTTCTCTAAGAGACGGTTCCTATTATACTCCTCTGTCCCTGATTTGTCAAGAAAGGTATTTGCCAATGAGCAGGCTATATTTCTCTTTCAACGGGGCAGGAAGGTGTAAACGATCCGTCATAATCGAGGTTGATAAAGCATCAGCACAACCACAGGCTTGATGAGAGCGGTCTGCTGGAATCTTCTGAGCCACCGTCTGCAAGATCCGTTGCGCGTTCGTCACATTCGCGCTGAGATTATTAACGACCATCTGCACCGTTACCGATTCTTCGGACTCATGCCAGCAATCATAATCGGTCGCACAGGCAATCGTGGCATAACACAATTCAGCCTCGCGTGCCAGCTTTGCCTCCGGTAGCGCCGTCATCCCGATAATGTCCATACCCAACTTGCGATAGACGTTCGATTCGGCCCGTGTAGAAAAGAGCGGCCCCTCCATGCAAACATACGTACCGCCTGCATGGACATTGACATCGCCCAATTCGCGTGCCGAGTCCAGCAGCAGATTGCTCAGTGCAGGACAGAAGGGATCGGCAAAGGTGCAGTGAACAACCAGACCGCCCTCAAAAAAGCTGTTCACGCGGCTTTTCGTGCGATCAAACAGCTGATCAGGAATAACCAGATCACGCGGGGCAATCTCTTCACGCAAGCTGCCAACGGCGCTGACGGAAACAACCCACTCGACGCCCAGACTCTTGAGCGCCCAGATATTCGCGCGGGAGGGAACCTCGGTGGGATTGAGGCGGTGTCCACGTCCATGACGCGGTAAAAATGCCATAGTCACACCTGAGACGTTGCCAACCGTAATCGCGTCGCTGGGGTCGCCAAACGGTGTTGCTACCCTGACCTCTTCAACATCAGTCATCCCCTCCATGCGATAGAGGCCACTACCGCCAATGACCCCAATTGTTGCACGTCGCATAGCTGCTTATCCTCCTGACTGGAGACTTTAAATAGAGAGTGGATAGAGCATGGAGAATGGGCGCAGCAATTGCGCCCATTCTTTATTAACTACTGTTCGTGTTTAATCCTGATATACTGCCGTTTGCCCACCTTGAGCACTGCACCATCATCAGCTGGCACAACAAACTCTGGATCAACAACGCGAATAGACGTACCAGCCTCGCCCTTCGGGAAGAGCGAAACGCCGCCCTGCTTGATCAGTTCGCGGGCTTTATTGTTGCTGGCCGCCAGCTTCGCCTCGACAATCAACTCAACAACATTTTTGTCAGTGCTGAGATGATAGTCGGGAATGTCGGTTGGCAGTTTGCGCTCTGAAAACTGACGAATAAAGGCTTCCTGCGCCTCCTGGGCCGCCGCTTCATTATGGAACTCGGTCACGATCTCACGAGCCATACGCAGTTTGACATCACGCGGATTGAGCGAACCTTCCGTTGTCTTCCGCTCAAACTCGTCAAGCTCTGCTTCATCGACATCAGTGAGCGCCTCAAAGTAGGTGCGCATGGTCTGGTCGGGCAGCGACATCAGCTTCCCGAACATATCGTTGGCCGGAGCGGTAATGGCGATGTAGTTGTCCAGCGATTTTCCCATCTTCTTCACGCCATCCAGGCCCACAATCAAATTGACGGTCAAGATTTGCTGCGATGGCTGTCCAAAAGTGGGTTGCAGTTCGCGACCGACAAGCAGGTTGAAGGTCTGATCCGTCCCGCCAATCTCAACGTCAGCACGCAGGGCAACCGAATCGTATCCTTGCAGGAGAGGGTACATAAACTCGGCCAGATAGATTTCAATGCCGCCCTTGTAGCGCTTCGAGAAATCGTCACGCTCCAACATCTGCGCCACCGTCTTGTAACCCAGCAATTTGATGGCGTCTCCCAGCGTAAACTTGTCGAACCACTCGCTCTGATAGCGTACTTCCGTCTGCTCACGATCAACGATTCTGAAGAACTGATCCAGATATGTTCTGGCATTGGTTTTGACCTGTTCTTCAGTGAGAGGCTTACGCGCCTCTTCACGACCGCTAGGATCGCCCAGTCGCGCCGTCCAGTCGCCAATGACGACGACCGCTTTATGTCCCAGACGCTGAAACTGACGTAGTTTGCGAAAGACCACAGCGTGGCCGATGGTCAGATCATAATGGGTGGGGTCCACACCCAGTTTGACCCGTAGTGGTTCGCCTTTATTGCCCTCCAGCAGTAAGCGGCGAAGATCAGGCTCTTTTTCAACCTGAGCGACGCCTCGCCTCAGCAGATGATCAATGTCTTTGATTGATGGTTGTTGCTTCACAGTCACGTCAAACCCTCTTACATCAAGGAATTATCTTTATAAGAACGTATTTGCCGCATTATATCACTAACTTTTCTCTTTGCCCTCTCGCTCAATCTTCCAGCGAAGAAATGCATGGCATACCAGCAAAACAGCAAGGGTTTTCTGGCAAAACCAGTGTACAGCAGCAGTGGCTCAACAGCAAGTAGCGATGGGACTGGAGAGAAGAACAGGCAGAGCCATCAAAAGTTTGAGGTGATCAAATCACAGAGTTTGATAGACATGCTATCAAGATTTCTAACACAATTCTTACACTTTGCATACGTTCCTCTAACACATGCTGATATATAGTATGGACAGAACAAAAACAAAGAACTTTGAGCGGTGGATGGGACCTGAGCAGTCTCTACTCCGCCACAACTTGAAGAAGGAGATACAACAATGGCAAACATTACACGCTACAATCCTTTTAGTGAAGCAGTTTCTTTACGCGAGGCGATGGACCGTTTGTTTGAGGACAGCGTTATCTCTCCTCGCTTCGGCAGCGCATTCAGTACACGTGGGGTAGCCGCTAATCTGTACGAAACCGCTGAAGGCTTTACGCTGCAAGTGCCTATGCCCGGCGTCAAACCGAGCGATGTTGAGATCAATGTGCAGCAAGATACAGTTACTTTGAAGTGGCAGACAAAATTTACTGCTCCTGAAGGTGCCACCGTTCATTTCAGCGGCTTCCAGTCCGGCGAGTATCAGCAGTCCTTCACCTTCCCAGCTCCTATCAATGCAGAGCGTGCCGAGGCCAGCTACAGAGATGGTATCCTCTCGTTAACACTGCCGAAAGCTGAGCATGCGAAAGCTCGCACGATTAAAGTGAACGCTCAATAAGGTTCGGCTGCAATAGTAGACAACATACATTAGCACGCATAGGATGTTGAAGATTTACCCTATGCGTGCTAATGTATGTTGAATAAAGTTCAAGCCTTGAAGAAAGCTCCCAATATAGCGACAATGAGATGCTCCTAGCTCAGCCTTAATACTACGATCATCATCATTACCAAATGCCTTGATATCTCTACTCAAAAAGCACTTCTCCTCCTCTGATGGCCTTGATTGAAGATCAGCAACCACAGAGGCATAAATGATACTATCTTGAGGAGCAAGGTTAAGGCTTTTTTGATAATTCAATGCCGCCCTGAAAATAGAGACATTAATCTCGATACACTCCCCAACACCCAACAATCTATCAAAGGTAGAGTGCAATAGATCTAACTGCCTCGTATGGGAATCCCGCAATGCATTGATCGCAGGCTCAAGATCTATCATAATATTCTTGTATGGTTCTGATCTTCTCAGATTTTGCAGCGTTTCCACCAAATTCTTATGCAAAGTAATGCCTTCCCCACGCTTCCGCATCACACACTCAAATGGTTCGCTCAATACAAAACTGGGAAAAACGAGTTTAATTTTGTTGTTCTCAGCTAAAGAGAGAATTGCCTCTGCTGCGACAAACTGTTCTTGCTCCAGGGCCATCTCTAAGACAAAATTAGACTCAACATATACGATCATATTGCTTCCTCAATCAACACCATAGAATCCCTGATCGAATCGTAGAAACCTGCACTCACAAGAGTCTTTTCTGGCTCCTTAGTTGCATCCTGCGGTTTTGTGCTAAGGTTGGTTAACCATTGGAGCGCAAGAAGGCTCAACTCTGTCTCATACAATCTCTGGCTGGGGTCTCTTTTCGAGTAACGAGCTACGACACTATTCATTGGAAATTCATAGGCAGGAGCAATATTTGAATCTGTCTGAGTTGATCCTTTCCATAAGTACCCTACATCTTGGGATAAGAGTAAAAAATACGGGATTTGCGTTGGTAAACCACGACTGAGCAAAGTACGCCGAATTTCAGTAGCGACATCACGAGATAGGTTGCGTCTGCTTTGTACTTCTATCACAGCAATTGGCTGCCCTTCAGCATTTACAACAACAATGTCGGGTCGAAAAGATGCTTTCATTTTAATGTCTCCTGGCTTGCTTCCAGAGGTCATACTACTCTGTCCATTTCAAGCTTATACATTTCATCACATAGTGTCAATAGACATTTCTTATTATTATTTTTCCTACTTGCTACTCTTTAAACTCGATGCTACTCATTTTTAATAAACTACTCCCCCTATCAGCGCATTTCATAAACGCCAAAAACCTTGTACAATAGTGGGCAGAGAGCGTTCATCTGAGAAAGAGAAGTGTTTATGGCACATCTATTACTTGAGCAATTACAAGATGGTCCTGTACTGTGCGACGGAGCAATGGGTACCTTGCTCTACGCTCGTGGAATCACCTATGAGCAATGCTTTGATGCCCTCAATCTGACGCAGCCAGATCTGATTCAGCGCATTCATGGCGAATATATCAGTGCTGGCGCTCATATCATCGAGACCAATACCTTCGGAGCCAATCGAGCGAAACTCGAAGCTTATCATCTAGAAGAGCGCGTTCGCGAGATCAACTTTCGTGCCGTCCGCCTGGCCCGTGAAGCACGCGAGATAGCGGGGCAGCCCGTCTTTATCGCCGGAGCCGTCGGTCCCAGCGGTCGCCCATTGCAAGCCCCCAATGAACAACGGTTAAGCGAGCTGCGTGCGATCTTCCGCGAACAGATAGAGGCGCTCCTGGAGGGAGGCGTTGACCTGCTCATTCTGGAAACCTTCTCAAATCTAGCTGAGCTGCGGCAGGCCGTTTTAGCGGCGAAAGAGGTAGGAGGGCTACCTATTGTCGCACAGATGAGCTATTATGAAGATGGACATACGCTTTCTGGACAATCCGCCACACGCGTTGCGACCGTATTAAGCGATCTGGGCGTCGATGTGATGGGAGCCAATTGCAGCGTCGGCCCGGCGGCAACCCTGGATGCCTTACAGGAGATGATTACCGCCGTCAAGCAACAATTAGACGGCTCTAGCTCAACGCTCTTTTCCGCCCAACCTAACGCAGGTCTCCCCACGCGCATAGGCAATCGTTTCTTTTATGTCTCCACGCCAGACTATTTCGCCGATTACGCCTTGCGCTTCGTCGAGGCAGGCGTACATTTAATCGGCGGCTGCTGCGGCACCACCCCTCACCATATCGCAGCCATGCGCCAGGTACTGGACGAACATTACGGCAAGCGTACACAGTTTGCCACCATCGTCCAACCACAACAACAGCCGACCGAGCCGAAACAAAGCTCGAATGGACAGGTCATCGTCGCCAAACTGATCGAAGAACAGATCATCCTCCCTCAACAGGGCAGCATGACACGGCTACAAGAAAAGCTAGCGGCCAAAGAATTTGTGGTCAGCGTCGAGCTTGATCCACCCAAAGGACTGAATCCGCATAAGATCCTGGAAGGGGCGGTTCAGTTGCAAAGTGCAGGCGTCGATTTTATCAATATCGCCGATAGTCCGATGGCTCGCGTGCGCATGGGCTGCCTGGCTCTGGCACGACTGCTTCAAGATCATCTGGACATCGAAACCATCATCCATTTTACTACACGTGACCGCAATCTCATGGCGCTCCAATCAGAACTGCTGGGCGCACATGCTCTCGGCATTCGTAACATTCTGGCACTGACTGGCGATCCTCTACGAGTGGGGGATTATCCCAATACCACCGGCGTCTGGGATGTGGACTCTGTGGGGCTGATTCGCGTGATACGCGATATGAACGATGGACACGACGCCGCAGGATCATCGATTGGAGCCAGAGCATCGTTTCATATTGGCTGTGCGCTGAACTTGAATATGAGCGACGAAGAGACCGATCGCGAAATTGAGAAGTATCGTCAGAAACTTGCAGCAGGCGCACATTTCATCATGACCCAACCCATCTACGAGATTGCTCCCTTACAACGCTTTCTGGATCGAGCAGGCAAGCCACCAATTCCTATGCTACTTGGCTGCATCCCGCTCCATAGTTCGCGCCATGCCGAATATCTTCATAACGAAGTGCCAGGGATCACTATCCCGGACGATGTACGCGCACGGATGAAGGCAGCAGGCGAACATGGACACGAGGAAGGTCTGAAACTTGCCCAGGAGCTATTGGAAGAGGCAAGCAGCCATGTAGAAGGCGTCTATCTTATGCCATCGTACGGACGCTACGACGTGGTGAGCGAATTAACGAAGGCGTTGCACAGACAGAGGCGACCAGATCGAACCGGCTAGTCTGTGCATGATCGATACATTGTTGCAGATGTGTTAGAGCCAGGAGTTCTCGATAGCTTGAGCGACCACGCTAGCATAGATGGCTCCCTGAATACCTGTGCGGCGATACCGCTCAAGACAGCCAGAAAGAACCAGCAGGGCGGTATCGTGCAGATTCTGCCGCTTGCTATAGGTTGCCATGCGGAACAGGCACTCGGCAGCAATTGCGTTCTCAGTGAGCGGCTGTTCACGCAGAGCCAGGCGTCCAAAGGCAAAATCATCTTCGGGATAGTCATAAAAGAGGCCGCTCTCTCTATCGAGGAGTTCCTGACAGGCAAAATGCATCAATGCAATCGCCGTCTCAAGATAGTATTTGCGGCCATGTAGCTCATAGGCATCAAGCAAAGCGCGGGTCATCCACACCTGATCGGCCAGTTGACCAAACAGCTCGGCATAGCCATGACGGGCATAATGGTACATCGAACCCTCACGATGCACCATATGTTCACACAAATAATCTAACGCGCGGCGAGCCATCGCATCGAGAGAGGGATAGTTCATCACACGTGCCGCCAGAAAATACGAGGAGATCATGCGAGCGTTCCAGGCAGTATAGACGGTGGTATCAACGAGAGGAGCAGTGCGAGAGGCGCGTGAGTAAGGGCCAGGCTCATAGTACTCTTCATCGGCGCTCTGGCTGCCCGAAAAAATGCCGATCTGTGGCTGCCACAACTTACTATTACAATAAAGTATCAGATGTTTCGCCAACTGCTGCCACTGTGGATCGCCGGTCGCCTGCACCACAAGCAGCACGAGACGCAACAAAGCAGCATTTTCCTCCAGCATTTTCTCTGTATGTGGAATACTCCAATCGCCGGCGGCAGAATAGCGGAAGAAACCGCCCTCTTCCTGATCCCACAACCCGCCATCGCGCATCTGTTCCAGGGAATAACAGACCAGATCGAGCAGTTCTGGTTGCTGGCGACGAGACAGGAGGACAAGGAGTTCGAGCGCCTCCGGGTGAGGGAACTTGAGATGAGGATGAATCGTAAAGCCGCCAAAGTCGGGGTCATAGAGATCTTGCAGCACGCGACCAGCTTCTACAGGAAGATCGACGAGTGCGGTGCGCTCTTCAGCAAGCAATGAACGCAGGCCCGTTGACGGAAGAGTTTGAGAGAGCTTGCGAGTAAAGCGTTGATCTTGCAGGGAACGCACCTGTTCAGCAATCTCCTGGCGATGCTCTCCATAATAGCGACGAATGTGGCCGAGATAATAGAGCATTTGTTTTGGAGGCACATAGACGCCACCCCAGAGAATCTCCCCTTCAGAAGAGAGCAGAACCACGCTGGGCCAGCCATTTTGATTATAGCGTTGATTGACATCAGGACGAATATCGCTATCGACACGAATCGGAATATAATCATGATTAATAATCGCGATCACGCTGGGTTCAGAGAGAGTTGTCTCATCCATAATATGGCACCACTGGCACCAGGAGGAGGTAATCAAAAGAAAGATAGGCTTATCGAGCCGCAGAGCTTCCTGAAACGCATCAAAACCCCAGGAGCGCCATTGAATCTTGTGAGCCTGATTAGGGCGAGGAGAAAAACGAAATACTTCAGAAATAGATGCAGATGACTGCGTGCGACCGGCGACCACATTGCCGCTCATGCTAAAGCCTCCTTCACGCCAAGCCTGTTTTTTTGGGGTGCATGCTAAGAAGTGAACGAATCCTGATGCTGTAACATTATCTGTCTTTCCAAGTATACCATACAAATTGGTAAAAATGTATATGTCCAGAAGTAGAAACCTGGGCATTTTCCACATGAAGCAAAAGAAGGGTGATGTAGATTCTAGCGATACTAACAACGGATGAAAAAAGGTAGATACATACAAGTCACCCTTGCAAACGACAACCACTCGTAGTATAGTTCCAAAAAGTATAGCGATCTCTAGTTCGCTAGAGATTTCTCTTTCTGGGTTCGTGAGGGAGCAACGACGAACCTCACTGGATGGACTACCAGAGATGCCAGCATCCCCTTACCATCCTCTACCGCCCTTGCCTCCAAAAAGGCGTCAGGGGCTACTTTGCGTATCACGTTGCCAGCACCGTTAATGTCGGCATTAATCAAACATCCATCAGATGCGCAGTACAGTCCACGCTTCACGCGCTTACCGGAAAATTGGTGCTTTTCATTGCGCTTGTTTGGGTCACACACTGGCAACGAGTCCAGGTCCAAGAGTGATGCCTTTGACGTGTAGGATTCTTCTGTGATCTTGACGGTCATGCCTACCAGTTTCGCCTTATAGGTTAACATGGAAATAAAACGTGCATGTGGAACTTGCACGAAATTTTGATTGGTGCGCTTACCCATATTGCTGTTTTGCTTCCATCCGTCATTTTTCCCGATGCACAACACGCCTATCCCTTCTTTGACCAACAGGTCAATAATTCGCTTACTGGCGGCGTGCATATACTGATCAATGCGCCGGTTGCGCTTGTTGGTCAGACGCTCCATGCGCTTCGTTGTACCTGTATGCCCTAGCTGCTTCTGTAACTCTGCTCTACGTTTGTTATAATATTGGTTCATGCTCTTCACTGGACGCCCGTTAACAAGTACCGACCGAAAGCCGGGTTTGTTTGAGGTTAGCGCTACCAGATTGTTCATGCCAATATCGATGCCAGCGTAATAGGCAGAGTCCACTTTTACCTGTCTCTCTTCTTTTTCATAAATGACTTCAACGACGTAAAAGCCCTTACGAGGGACAATGCGAACCTGATCAACATCCTTTTGCCTCGTCTTTACTACGATAGATAAACCAGAGGGTTGAATGCACCCTCGTATCCCCTTTTTGCTCTGCCCTCCCTTGAGAGCCTGAAGTGTATAGACGAGCAGGTTACGTCCTTCGCTCTTGTGCTTATATTTTGGCAACTTGGGTCGTCCTAGAAACTTAGAAGGATCTTCATTATAAGCGTCACGCGCCTTAAAGAAACAGCACCAATCATGGTCCAGTTGCATGAGTACCTGTTGACTGACCTTTGCAGGTAAGGCTTTACATGCTTCATGCATCTGCATGCGTCTTTGCACTTCATTGTAATTAAGATACTTCCCCTCAAAAATGTAGGACTGTCGGACAAGATAGAGAGCAGCGTTATACAGATTTTTCGATTTGAACGCCGCTTCATCAATGATCTCGTAGCGTGGATCATTATAAATGATGCGTGTTGTTGGATTATCAAGCCATCACTGGACAACATCATGTGTACGTAGTATACTTGTACCGTTCGCTGCTGATCGTCAATAGTTGGAATACACATCCATCAACATACAGGTATGGCTGTTGATTTCAACAGGATTGCACGAGCAAAAAATATAGAGTAGAGAACCACCAGCAGGAGTACATGATCAGTTTTTATTACGAAAGAGGAGGATCGGCCTATTAACAGGGACTTTCGTGGAAACGACCGTCCGCGTGAGACACGAGTGAATGAGCGCATTCGTGCGCGCGAGATACGCTTAATCGATGAGAATGGTGAGATGATGGGAGTGATGCCGCCTGGGCGTGCTCTCGATATCGCCAGAGAGAAAAACCTGGACCTGGTAGAGGTATCGCCGAATGCCATGCCACCAGTGTGCAAGCTCATGGACTTTGGCCGCTTTAAATATGAGCAGGCCAAGAAAGAAAATGAGGCACGCAAGCATCAAAAGACGATAACCCTCAAAGAGATTCGTATGCGTCCGCGTACAGACGAGCATGATGTAGCAGTAAAGACTCGCAAGATTCAAGAATTTCTGGCTGAAGGTGATAAAGTCAGGGTAAGCGTTCAATTTAAAGGGGCCGAAATGCGTCACCCTGATCTTGGCCGCAAGCTACTGGACCAGATAGCAGACGTGTTGAAGGGTACGGTGACCATTGAACGTTCTCCGATAATGGAGGGCCGTATGATGTCAATGATCGTCTCTCGCGCACCTGGATGGGAACCGCCGAAGAAGCAAACAGCGCCATCAGCAGAAAAGGCTCAGCCCTCTCAGAACGCGGCGAATGACACGTCCCAGGATAGCGATATGACGGATACTCCACAGAAGTAGCTTGCCGTATCCGCGCTGATAACTCCATGCATTATATATGTCAAAGAGATCGGCAGCTTGACAGCAAGAATTCGCATCAACAAAAGGGTATAGTTTTTCCAGACTATACCCTTATTTTTATGTAAAAAGCGACTTAACAATTGACTTTTTCGTTATGCCCTCCTAAGATAGAACCTGAATCCAAAAAAGATTGATGAACCAATACAAATAAATGGGATGCGATATAACACGGAGGCAATCAGTGAGTAGATATGATGACCCTCGTTGGTATGAAGAGCAGCATGTAAATCCAGGGGATTCGCCTCAGCCAGCGTACGATGATTTCGACCAGTATGGATATAACAATGCTCCTCATACTGAGGGGAACCAACAAAACGGAAGAGTGCTGGAACCATACGAGACGACACGCAGCAGCCGCCTCGCTCGTATCGTGGGGCAGGCGCTCGCGCTGGTTGCACTGGTAATCATTGCATTTTGCGGAGGCTGGTTCAGTCACCAGTATTTCAGCAACTCTTTTCAAACCAACGATCAATCAAAAAGCTATGCACAATTGTTCCAACAGGCGTGGACAACAGTCGATCAAAACTACGTCGATCGTAAACAGGTTGATTATAAAACGATGTCTTACGCCGCTATTCAGGCAATGGTCGATTCACTTAAAGATAAAGGGCATACTCGTTTCCTTACTCCAGATCAGGTGAAAAACGAAAATCAGCAACTAAGCGGCAAATTTACCGGCGTCGGCATCTATCTACGCCAGGATACAAATAGCAAACAACTGATTATCACTGGAACGATTCCCGGCTCCCCAGCAGAAAAGTCCAATTTGAAACGTGGCGATGTGATTGTCGCGGTCAACGGAACAGATGTCAAAGGCAAAGATGTGAACGGTGTCAGTAGTCTCATCCAGGGGAAAGAAGATTCCAACGTGTCGCTCACAGTGCAGCGCTCTGGCGTCGCGCAACCCATCACTGTTACGCTTAAACGTGCGGTGATTCAGGTGCCAAACGTCATCATGCACTACATTGCTGAAAGCCATATCGCACACATTCAGATCGTCCAATTCTCAGAGAACACCTCTGGCCAGCTCAAAAATGCATTGGCGGAAGCGAAAAGCAAGGGCGCAACAAAGATCATCCTGGATCTGCGCGACAACCCCGGTGGCTATCTCAACGAGGCGGTCAACACGGCCAGCTTGTTTATGAAGGATGGCACCGTCCTGTTGGAACAGGATAGCTCCGGGAAACAGACACCCATCCTCGTCACAGGGAACGCCGTCAATACCACGAACACGCTGGTTGTACTGATCAATGGCAACACGGCCAGCGCTGCCGAGATCGTCTCAGGCGCACTGCACGACAACAAGCGGGCCGCATTGATCGGAGAAACGACCTTTGGTACAGGAACTGTCTTGCAACAATTTACGCTCTCCGACGGCTCCGCGCTGCTGCTAGGCACTCAGGAGTGGCTTACCCCAAAGGGACATTTCATTCGCGAAAATGGCATTGCCCCGGATATCATGGTGAAGTTACCCACAAATGCCGCCCCAATTACACCGAGCGACGAAAATAACGGCAATATGACGCTGCAACAAATCTTGAATGGCGGCGATACACAACTGGCGGCAGCCATCAAATACTTACAAAATCGCTAAAACCACCAGGAGGAGACATAATCCATGCCAGCAGGACTCATCGCCTTAGAAGTTGTACTCTTCGGATTAGTCCTCTGGCTTGGACTCTACCTGATCGGTCGCGACCTGAAAAACCTGCGCCTCTGGCTGATTGGAGGAGGACAAGTAGCCTACGCGGTGAGTATAAGCTGTGGTCTATTAAGCGCATATAACCCCGCATCCTCATCTCTACTCACAATCGCCCATCTGGCCTGGCTCCTGCTCTCCTGTCTACTGCTCTTCCCAGCAGGGCTGCAACAATTCTTTTCATCGAGCGATGCCTTTTCCTCCCCAGCAACTGGCAAGTTGAAACTGTATTATCTCACCTCACTGCTCTTACTTCTGCCCGGAACAGTTCTCAGTCTGCTATCACTTGCTGCGCCTATCCATGTGGGCATACTTTTGTGTGTTGGAAGCGATCTTCTGGTATTTGGTCTCATCACGGCAGTGCTCGACGCCTTCAATCGTGGAGAGGCGTTGCTGCCAGATCTGTTGCGCTCGTTCGATTACTCCCTGATCATGGGACTGCTATTTGGCGGTCAGGTGCTCTTTTTCATGCTCTCAGGCTTAGGGATCACGTTCTTCTCCCTGCTCCTGCTCATGACGATCCTGGCAACCGCCATCGCCTCTCAGGTATTTTCTGACCAGCTTGTTACCTGGCTCGACAAAATCGCCTTCTCGTCTTTTCCTCGTCTGCAACAGGTGCGGGGCGCACTACGCACACGAGCCAGCGCCATGCCACGCGTAGACCCGGGTATCGACCCTGCCGCCATCGATGAGAGCGATTTTACCCGTTTCACCCGACAGGCATTACGCAATTTCGGTGATCTTGGCCGTCTCTCCACCAACCCATTAACCAACCTCCCTACGATCGAAGCACGCTTACGACGGCAAAACAAACAGATAGATATGCTTGAACGGGCAGCGGAACTCAAAGCAGTGTTGACAGAATGCATCGTCAGGCTCAAACCGCGTGGGGAAGATGACTTCGGCACATCTGATGAATGGAGATATTACAACGCCCTGTATTTCCTCTATGTCGTGGGACTCAAGCCATACAGCCAACGTACGCAACATGTTCCGACCGATCCCGTTGACCGCAAAGCGCTGGAATGGTTCCGTGTCCATGTGCCTGAGCGCACGCTCTACAACTGGCAAAACGCCGCAACCAGATTGATTGTACAGGATCTACGCGGCAATGTGCAGCAACCAAACGGCTCAGCTAAGCGGAGTGTTGCTACTGAGGCGACGACAGGACATAAAAGCACAAAGAATTATACTTCGTAGTTGTGCGACTTTATCGCGCTGGATCGGCTTGTGGTGTGGTTCGAGGGCGCGATAAAGTCGCACAACTACGACGTGTATCGCCGTTACAGGCGAATAAGGGAAATGTGGGCGTCATATGGTTGGCCCACACGATAGTGTCGCTAGCGGCCAAGTAAGCGAGCAAGCGACTCTGCTAGATTCCGCTCTGCATCTTCTCCTGCCGCCTCTGATCGCCAGGCAATAAAGCCATCAGGGCGCACCAGCACGGCCCCGGCGCAGGAGAGGCCATAGGTTGAGAGGAAATCCCCATCAACATCGGTGAGATCGCCACCTGCACCGATACGATAGCAGGGTAACTCGATGCCATATTGCTCTCCTATTGCTTTGGCTACCTCGTGCCAGCTCTGTCCGTTAACTCCGCTGAGTAGGACAAACTGGCGATTGAGCAGATCGACGGTGGAGAGGCGCTCGCCGTCGCGTTCGAGGACGATATGTGGCGCACGTGTACCTGGTTGTCCTGTTGGGCGATAGGGATTGTCGTAGAGCTTTGCGTCGTTATAGTGATAGCCGAAGATCACGCTGTAGTATTCGATCTTTGGCGTGGTGATAGTGCCGGCGAGATGTGGAGCCATGCGCTCGACAAAGTTCATATATGCTTGCTCAACCGTAAGCTGTGCAACTGGTCGCCGCTCAGTATCATACGTCGCCAGCAGTTGAGGGCTGGCAATCCCTTTCAAAACGAGCGCCAGCTTCCAGGCCAGATTGTGCGCGTCGGCAATGCCTGTGTTGGCTCCATATCCACCTGTGGGTGGCATGACATGGGCGGCATCTCCCACAAGGAAGATACGACCCCGCTGGAAACGCTCTGCGACAAAAGCTGCCAGCTCCCAGGATCTCCGGCTCACGATCTCAACGTCAAGCTGCGGATCTCCCACCGCTGAGCGAACCAGTTCTTGGCAGAGAGCATCGGTAAACGTGGCTTTGCTTTCGCCTTTTACCGGATCATAGGGAACGTTCACCATCCCACCCAATCCGTCGGGAGAGGCACCAATTGCACC
>JAICIM010000735.1 GCA_025928885.1 Ktedonobacteraceae bacterium
AGGTAGCGATTAATAATCGATGACGATATGGCCGGAGCCTTCTGGCTCATTTGCGCCGCCTGCGGTATACATCACGGCGAACTCGGTGTTGGCTGGAATGGTATCCATCTCTTTTTCGGTGCTATCTGTAAACGGCGTTGGGCTAAACCGGTTCTGCTGGCTTTCACAACTGGCAATGGTCCCCGCATTCATGGTGCAGACCTTCGCGTTCATATCATAGGGTTTTTTTGTGAATTGCACCCATACGCTACCATTGCATCCGTTTGATTTAATTAGCGTAGGAGTCAGACCACCTTTGAGACCGGTGATTTTAAAATCTTGCTCGAAATGCCGGCACCCGGCTGCACCATTGATGGTGGTGGACATTGCTGCTGATGTGGAGATTGCGGGCATCAGCAAGACAAATGCAACAATGCTACATAACAGCCCCAGGCTGGCAAAAACAGACATCTTCCACGGAAACGCTACTACTGGTTTCATTCCTCACATCCTTTTGGCCCTGCACGACGTAATTTCTCTTTGCAGATTGGGAACGATCTTGACAACAAATCTTCCCACTATCCATTCTACTGATAGCACCAAATTTTTCCTCTGCGAGAGCCATCATCTTTAAATAGAGGATATTTCTCGCAGAGGAATGTTTTGCTGCTGCTTACCTCCCATATTCATAACGACCGCTCAACGGCTAGTCATTCACTTCTAGTAGCGATCACCCAGTACGGTGATGCTGGAAATGGCGCCGTCGATCTCTCGCAGATCATTCTCGGTGAGATTGACCTGGACCGCGCCGATATTTTCCTCCAGGCGCTCAATCTTGCGGCTGCCGGGAATGGGAACGATCCAGCGCTTCTGCGCGAGCAGCCAGGCGAGTGCAATCTGCGCTGGCGTTGCCTGTTTCTGCGTTCCGATCCGGGCCAACAGGTCGATCACGGTCTGATTGGCTTTGATGGCCTCGGGTGTGAAGCGCGGATTGCGGCTGCGAATGTCCGAGCTGTCGAAGGTGCTGTGTTCGTCGATCTTGCCTGTGAGATAGCCCCGGCCTAACGGACTGTAGGGTACAAAGCCAATGCCCAGTTCTTCGCAAGTCGGCAGCACGTCCTTTTCCGGGCTGCGCCACCATAGCGAGTATTCACTCTGGACGGCTGTCACTGGCTGGACGGCGTGGGCGCGTCGGATAGTCTCCGCAGGGGCTTCCGACAGGCCGAAATGCTTTACCTTGCCTGCTGCGATTAGCTCTTTCACTGCTCCTGCCACCTCCTCGATGGGGACGTTGGGATCGACGCGGTGCTGATAGAACAGATCGATGGCCTCGACCTGGAGCCGCTTGAGCGATGCCTCGGCGACCTGTTTGATGCGCTCGGGACGGCTGTTGAGGCCGCTCCATCCAGGACTGCCGTCGGCGTTGAGTTGGAACCCGAACTTCGTGGCGATCACCACCTGTCCTCGAAAAGGCAAGAGTGCTTCCCCCACCAGCTCTTCGTTAGTGAATGGTCCATATACCTCAGCAGTGTCAAAGAAGGTGATGCCCCGATCTACCGCCGCGTGAAGAAAAGAGATCATCTCCGCCTTGTCGCCAATCGGTTTATCCCCAAATGTCATGCGCATGCAGCCAAGCCCGAGGGCCGAGACTTCCAGCCCGCTCTTTCCAAGTGTACGCTTCTGCATTGTTTCAAATCCTCTCAATGAAGTAATTTTGCTATATTGCTCTCTCCGAGTGTTGTCTATGGATAGTATAGACAGGTTGGAGACAGGGCGATAGAAGAATTGTCGAAAATGATTGAACGATTCTGCTTGGTTTGACGGTAGCCCAATTGTTGTAGCATCTGCCAATTCAGGAATTCCTGTGCGTTCATTTTAATGGTCTTTCCCTTTTGCGCTTCTAGAGCGCACCTAACTCAACTGTATCCCGGCAGCACTCTGTAGCTGATTTGACAGCTATTGTGCTGCACTCGCATGCTCTTTTGGGGGTTCTGCTGCGCCGGGTGGACACATAGTAAGAAGAATGAAGAGGTTTGCGAAGCGAAGAAGAGCATTGGTATAATAGAGAATATTTTGTCCAAATTGTGACAGTAACTTATGTACTGTGCGCCTGACGTTTTGTATCGTTGATTGTATACTCTGGGGCGAAGGAGATGTTTTTCGCAGGGACACCGTTTATAAGTCCTGGTCTGCGTTTTATTGACGCGCCCATAAGTGAACTCTTCTCGTTTTGTCGTCGTGTGATGTATCGCGTATGTGCAACAATTAGCGCAATACGCGATACCATCGTGCGACCACGAAACGGGTGGCGTATATCATAGAATAGAGATGTGCGATTGCCAGGCTTATAGGTCGCGCCCCTGCGAGAATAAGGAGCGTGTGGGATGAACAGCAAAATCACGTATCATCAACAGGTAAGCTACTGTGGCAAACCCCGCTGCCGGAAGTGCCGCGAGGGGACGGGTCATGGTCCTTACTGGTACGCATATCAGACGGTCGAAGGAAAGACGAGCCGCACCTACGTTGGCAAAAATCTGCCGCCCGATGTGCAGGCGGCGATGGAGGGCCAGCGCGAAACCCCTGTGCCAGTTCACGAGCAGGAACAGGAGCAGGCGCTGATTCGTATCTATGTGCTGGGTCAGTTTCGTCTCGAACGTCGCTCCAGCCGCACAACATCCGAGTGGCAGACCGTGACCGATTCGGCGTGGCAGCATCAACGCGTGCGTGCTCTGCTTGGTTGCCTGGTCAGTAGCACAGGCCGCAAGTTGGGACGCGAACAGATCATGGATGCGCTCTGGCCCGATCTTGATATAGAGACGGCGGCGAGTCGGCTG
>JAICIM010000266.1 GCA_025928885.1 Ktedonobacteraceae bacterium
ATGCGCGATAAAGTCGCGCGGCTACGACATTCGTGATGATGGCCGTTCTAGGAAGCCATTCTCGCCCTTTTATCAACCTGTTCGGCGGCAAGCATATCCGTTGCCACCCAGCGTGCGCCAAAGATGCCGATTAGGCCCGCGATTGCCAGTGCCGGGGTGCAGGTGAGTAGGAGGGCGAGGTTGAGATCCTGTCCGGCGCGTCCAGCAGCGAAATGGCCGCCATGTGTGGGATCAAAGCTGGTGGCGATAATACCAACAAGCGAGGGCGAGAAGGCATCTCCTAGCAGGTGCGCGATCAACAGCGTCAGCGAGACGGCGGAGGCACGTAAGGCCGAAGGGACGACATCCTGAGTCGCCGCCGTGCAGGGGCCGAGATAGACGCTGAGCAGGAGGGCCGTCAGCACGAAGAAGAGCGTAAAAGTCAGCAGGTCGTGTGTGGTGACGGCCAGCGCGAAGGCCGGAGCGCTGAGCAGGAAGCCGATGCCACAGACCAACACCCGCGCTCCCGGATGGCGTCGATTGAGAATATCCGCCAGATAGCCGCCCAGGATCGTTCCAGCAATGCCCGCCACCACGATCACGCCGCCAGAATAGAGGCCCGCGCTTGTGGAAGAGAGGCCAAAGGTATCTTTTTGTTGCAGATAGGTGGGGAGAAATGTGGTATTGACTCCCAGCACAAAGAAGGCGAAGACCTGCATGACGATCAGCACGAAGAGACTGCGAATGCGCAAAAGCGTCCAGAACTGGCCCCACACCCGTTGTGGTATCACCATATGCGGTGCTTCTTGAGCTATTACCTGTGCCTGCGTCTCGCTCTGTTCCTCTTCGTCGGCTTGATTGCGTCGTGGCTCTCGCACGCGCCACATCAGGAAGGCCAGCACGAGGCCGGGGATGCCAGTAAAGAGAAAGGCCAGCCGCCAACTTCCCAGATAGAGACCTGCCAGCGTCCCGCCGATGCCATAGCCGCCCAGAATGCCGACGAGTTGCGCACAGCTCCACCAGCTCATGATGCGGCTGCGACGAGAGCGGTTGAAATAATCGCTCAGCAGGGCGGTTCCAGCGGGATAATAGCCAGCTTCGCCAACGCCGAGCACCATGCGCGAGAGAAAGAGGGTCCAGAAATTGGTTGCCAGCGCGGTCAGCGCCGTTGCCACGCTCCAGACGGCCACGCTTAACGCCACGATATCTTTGCGTCTGGCGCGATCCGCCCAGATGCCCATCGGCAGGGCGCAGAGCGTGTAGACGATCAAAAATGCTGAGGTAATATAGCCGATGCCGCTGAGGCCGAAGTGCAGTTCGCGAGCCATCACATTTGCGGCCCCCGTCAGGACGTAGCGATCGAGATAGTTCAAAAAGTTGACGCCGAACATGACCCAGAAGACGTAGTAGGCATAGCCGCCGTTGGTGCGCCGGGCTAGTGGTTGCTCGGTAGGCTCCGGCGACACATCAGGAGCAACATCGCTCATAGAAACCTCCCACTGAACAAGTGTAGAATACAGGTGCGATAGGCGTGTCCCTCTGTACTATACCACGAGAGCAGGATGTGTTCGGTTAGCGCAGCATCTCTAAGAAGCTCCATGACTTGAGATCGCGTTCGAGGTGGAAACGCAGCAGGCCATGCATGGAGTTCTCGATCTCGGCATGGAGGCGGCTATCGAGATGGAAGCGGGGGACGCGCTCCCAGTCTGTACGCTGCAATAGCCGCAGGACTTTCAGGGCGTTCAGCGAGAGGCGCTGGCCCCACAAGTGTGCGCATTTGGGACAGAGCGCTCCTCCCAGCGATGGCGTGAAGCCATTCTCTTCGGGCAGCAACTCGCTGTTGCAATGGGCGCAGGTGCGAAACAGTGGCTCGTAGCCGGTATAGGAGAGCAGATAGATCTCGAAGTAGCGCATCAGCAATAATGTGCGATCCCGCTCGTGATCGGCCTGTAAGCTACCCTCTGCCCGCTGCTGCTGGATCTCATGAGCATCCGCATCGAGGGCGCGGAGCGCTTGCAGCATGAGGGTGTAGACGTTGAAATGCTCGGCGTCGTCCTCAATAAAGCGATCCACCAGTTCGGCGAGGTAGAAGGCGCAGGTCATATGCCAGAGTTCCTCGCGCATAGCACGAAAGCTTTCGATGCCCTGAGCCTGAGTGATGATGTCGAGGTTGCGACCAACGCCCATGTGCAACTGGCTATGACAGAGCAGCTCCAGATGCCCGGCCTTTTTGCTGATGGGCCGTCGTGTGCCTTTGGCGATGGCGTGATATTTGCCTTTGCGGGGAGTGAATAGCGTCACAATCCGATCAGCTTCGCCTAGATCGGAATGTTTGAGTACAATTGCTTCGGTGGCGTAACTACGTTGCTGTCGCATGGGTGTTGTTTACCAAAAAAGAAGAGACGTGATAAGTACTATCACGTCTCTTGTCTGGAGGCGACGAGCGGACTCGAACCGCTGGTGCAGCTTTTGCAGAGCCGTGCCTTACCACTTGGCGACGTCGCCATCGCTATCACAATAAATGGGGATTGGAGCGGGAGACGGGACTCGAACCCGCGACATCTTCCTTGGCAAGGAAGTGCTCTACCAACTGAGCCACTCCCGCAATGCGTTTTTGTACTTGCGTACATCTCGTTTGCGCATCATTAAGATATCATAGCTCTGGTGATTTGTCAACACCTTCGCGGGTCATTTGTCGCAGATTCAAAAATCTGTTTGTTTGTATCGGCCCCCTCATTCGTCAGGCTGGAAGCCACGCGCACGCAAGAGGGCGAGCACCCGTTCAAGCTGATCCGCCTCGACGCGAACCAGAGCTATGACTCGCTCCACCTCATCGCCCAGCAGCGGCCCGATCTCCTGATCGTTCTGGAGATCTTGCAAGACCTGAGACGAGAGGCGCAGCATAGGGGATGTTTCGACATCGACCTCTTCGCGATCGTAGCCTCTGCCCCACAACTTGAGCCGGATCAGCAGAGAGGCGGGGATGCCGCCGTCACAATAGAGCTGCAAGAAGCGCAGAATTGATGCCAGCGCACTATCTCGCAACCCCTGCTGTAGCGAGGCGGGCGTGATCCGTTGCCATCCGCTCTCCTCATCTGGCTCGCTGAAACGCTCCATTTCTGCCACAAGATAGAGATCAAGGACGGTGTAGAGCGGCTGTAAAAGGCCATCGTTGTGCAGCCGCCATTGGGCTTCGTGCGTGGCGGCTCGTTTGATCTCTCCCGTCTCCTGTGCGGGGGCTGCACTTAATGCCGGGAGATAGTTGCGCTGCCAGAGCAGGCGCTGCACAGCTTCAACGTGTTGAGGTGCGACTTCGACCAGGCGAGGGGCGAGACGACGCTTGAACAATTTGTGCGTTTCTTCATGAGCCAAAAGATCATCTAACAGTGCCTCCTCGTCCACCTCCAACAGCATCGCCTCCTGCCAGATCTCGATGCGCCGCGCCTGTCGTTCCCATTCCATCAGCGAGTAGCGGACATTCTGAGGGATATCGCCACCGGCGGCCTGTTCAAGAATCTCTTGAATCTGCCCGGCGTGTGAGCCTCGCTGAATGGCGCGGGTGATGCTGGCCTTTGTGACGCGGTATTGAGCGATGTGTTCCAGGCTCACGCGCTCCGCAAAGCGATCAAGCTGCACAAGTAGATACTCAGAGACTGGAGCCAGCGCCACCAGCTCGAAATTCGGTTGCACGATCAAGCGGCCCCATGTCGCCTCGTCGGGCGTGGCTGGCAGCTCGTTTGACGCAACAGAGAGCGCATCGCTGCTCAGGCGAAATGTTCCCGGACTCTCTTCATGGTCAAGATCAACCAGACCGAGCCAGTGCAGCGGTCCGGCCACGATGGCGCGGATGAAGCCGCCCTCGACCATGTGCCAGCCCTCGCGGTGGGTGAGCCAGCCGCGCCGCAGACGAAAATCCCAGCCGTAGGGATTGCTACCGCTTGAATAGCGCTCGGCCCGCGATCCATACTGGCGCGGGAAGAGCAAATTGGGGGCGTAGAGCTTGGTGCGGGCGATCAAGGCCGGGAACGAGTGCCACTCGTTGGGCGTTTCTTGTAGCACGCGCTCGATGGCGATGTGTCGTGCTCTGATGACCTCCTCATGAGCAGGATCATGTGGTTGTGGGCCTGGCCGGACGTTGACATCTGGCAGGTAGAGCAGTTCGTTCCAGAAAGGTGTCTCGACATAGAGGCGATAGCAGCGACGTATCCGTTCCAGCAGCGGCAGGGCAAAGAATTCTTCGGCGGGGAGCGCATAGATGCTGCCGCGCCGTTCTTGCAAGAGGCCTAGCTTCACCAACAGCAGGCGTACGAAGATCAGCAGCGGGGTATCGCTCTCAACTCGCGTCTGTTCGGCCCGCAAACGGCTCCCCAGATGTTCGACGACGTGGCGCAGAGACGAACGGGCTAGCAGGCCGCTATTGACGAGCGATAATCCTTCGCGCATCGAGGCGACCATTGACCAGTAGAGGTAGAGCGTGCGTTGAAATGCCCGCGCCTGTTCTCCCACCTCGCCAGTGACGGGTAGCTCTGTCTCCGCTTGAGGCCATTCCTGACGTACAACATTCCTTACGGCCAGTGGAACGATCAAGACGCCATCGTGAACACCGCTGGAATAGTCGCGCCCCGAGAAGTTGGTCTGTTTTCCCCAGAAGACCAGTCCCAGCACCAGCAAATGGCGCACGGCCTGCTCAAAGACGCCGTGAGGATGGGCGGCGGGATAGTGAAGTAACTGGCCCGACGCGCTGCTGATAATCGGATCAGCGATGTCTCCCCGCACCTCTGTTCCTGGGTTTGGTGTTTGCGTGAGCAAGTCGCTGCAACTGAAGTAGAGGGCCAGATCGCGGCTATTGGCGCGTCCGCCGCAACTGACCAGTTCACGCAGGATCAATTGTTCCGTCTCGCTCAGATATTGTAGCGCACGCTTGATCGATGCAGGCTCAAACAGGGCTTCGGCGACGCTGAATAGAGATGGCGAGGAGGTTGACGAAGAAGAGGAAATGGTGGGCGAAGGCTCGGTGCTATAGCCTTTGAAGGAAGCGCCGAGTCTGGTCTTAGCCACTGCTTGCACATGATAAGAAGGTACCATTTGTAACAGGTCAAGGTCACTCTGTTCCATATGAGTCCTTGTAATGTAAAAGAGGCGACTGGCCGCGTCGCTTGAGATCATCAATCACATGCTCGGCTCCAGCCTGTTTGAGAATTAGCAATGTTGGATGAATGCTTTGTACGATATGATCCTGTAGCGTGGTGGTGGCCAGTACTTCGCGCATCACCAGCGTATCTGCCGTTTCCAACAACGTGACCCCGGTATAAAGGCGTACACGCCCATAGCTGGCAATCCAGCGTTCTAAATGCGCCAGCATCTGCGACAGAGGAGTGTCGTTCTCCTCGCCCTGTTCCGCTGTTAACTGGTGCAACAGATCTAGCAGGTGCGTTGCCGTCCTGCCCTGACTCAAAGCCTCCCCCAGAGCCTTTGGTGTCAAACGATAGCGCAGGCGGCCTTGCAGTACACCCGCTGCCTCTGCGAACTGATCCATTACGTCGATTGTCGGCCATGCGTGCGTGGAGGACGTGA
This sequence comes from Ktedonobacteraceae bacterium, assembly GCA_025928885.1. Taxonomy (GTDB): domain Bacteria; phylum Chloroflexota; class Ktedonobacteria; order Ktedonobacterales; family Ktedonobacteraceae; genus JAICIM01. The sequence goes on from JAICIM010000266.1 coordinate 5,554, forward strand.
CGAGAACCTCTTCGCTATCTACTATTTCTAACGAAGGTGTGTGATCCTGGTAATTCTGCGCTTCTTCTTGTTCCATTTCTGCATTATTATGGAGGAGCCAGCTTGCAGCGGGCGTCAGGCGAAATGCCAGCAGACGACCATCCGCTGCGTTTGCGATATCACAGACTCCCCACCAGTGGAGCGGACCGCGCAAGAGGCGGGACAGATAGAGCGCCTCTGCCCGCGACCAATCGCTCAGGTTCAGCGGACGCAGCGGCCTGCCCTCTTCCAGTTCCAACCACCAGTGCGGCAAGGAGAAGTGGCGCTGCCGCTTCTGCAAGAAGAGGGGATTGAGGCGGTAGAAAAAGCGGGCAAAGGCTGGCAAACTGATCCATTGATGAGTGGGAGCCTGCGCAAGTAGCTCCACCACCAGTTGCAGCGCTTCCCTGTTCTCGATATCGAGGTCTCCCTGGCGAATCAACGGAATATTGAGTGAGGTGGCCCGACAGCGCAGACGTACCCCTTCTTCCTGCAATTCAAAGAGGGCATCATACGATGATCGCGTCAGCCATAGCTCAAAGAGGTCTCGGGCTGTCTCCTGACAATGTGGCCCCAGCAACAACCGGGTAGCGTCGGGCAAGACACGCAGATAGGGTATGCCGCTGTCGTCCTGATGCACGATACCTGCCATTGCGAGCAGGTGGAGTGCAAGCCGTAAAAAGGCTGGTGATCGCTGCAATGAAGATTGCAAAAAGGTCATCATTGCAGGCGAGGGCGTATCGGCAGGGGGTGGGATCGGCGCGGAGCCATCGCTATTGCTGGGCATACGCAGCGATGGTGTGGTCTCGTTGGCGCGGCCAGCTTCTTTGCGTTCAAGTCGTTCAAGCCACTCGTCCTGCTGTTCGAGCTGGTATCCGGCGAGTGCGTGTGCCACCAGCAGCAGGTCGGCCAGCAAATGAAATGGTGTGCTGGCCTGCACCTCCGGCTTTTCCTCGCTGGACTCGATCTGAAAGCGTGTTACCGGGACCATGACACGCAGCGCGGTGCGTACTTCCAGGGGAACATACCAGCCCACATCGAGTAGAGAGCTGCTCCCGCCCACCCTTTGAGGAGTTATTCCGCTCAAACTGGCGCGAACCAGCAGCGCTCTGCTTTGCAGGGCCATCAAAATATGCTGATACTGGTTGGGTTGACCAAGCGAGAAGCGCTCATACAGGCCACGTAGATCGTCATCGCTCATGACCCCTCCAGCCAGGATCAGCGCAGCTAATAACTGGCGCTGCGCTTTCTCCAGCGTGGTTGCCACCCGTCGCACTGCTTCGGGCTGTTGCAGCGCCTCCTGTATGTTCACGGCCAGATGTTGCCGGCTCAGGCCATTGGGGATAATATCATATTCACGCGCTATAGCTCGCAGGTCGCTCAATCCCATCTGTCCCAGCATAGTAAGCAGGTCGCCAACAGGAACCGGGTCGCTCTGCATAACTTTGATTGGACTGGTTGCCTGAGCCGCTTTGATCGATTTCTGCTCCTCCTGTGACGACTGTTTCGTTGCCTCTCCTGGCGAAGGTGTGTCAGGTGTCGTGGTGAATGCGGTAGGATGAGCGAGCCAGTAATACAAGAGTGCAGCCGCATGCGAACAGAGCAGCGTTGAAGCCGGGTTGCAGGAGCAGGTACTCTCCCAGGATGTAGAGCTTTTTATATCGACGGCGACGGCAAACGTATGCCGCCTTTCGCTTTCCTCGTCTTCGTCCTCTTCCTGGTTCCCTGCAATGGAAATATGTGATGTATCGATGACGCCAGAGAGACGAGTTCCCGTGCGTTCTGGCTGGCGGACTGCCCCCTGGCGACTATATTCCTGTCCTAACGAAGCGGCTGTTAACCCGGCCATACGAATGATATCGGCGGCGCGTAAACGTTGGAGAATTCCAGGTACAACATTTTGCATAGATGATTTGCCTGCAACAATATACTGAGCGTTGACTCATGTTGCGCTATAATAGCACGTCTTTTCTTCCCGGTCAATCCAAACAGCCAGGCGTTCTCGATTCAGGGGAGTTTGGGGAGAAACTGGCGAATGGCTCATAACTAGATAGTACTGTTTTATGCTCTATTTGAAACTCCATGAGAAGCGCTACCGTGTTAAGCCCAAACGCATCAGTATCAGTTAGAAAGGTACGTCTCTTTGCGCCTGTTCTCTTTCTGGACAACTCCCCTCCAGTCGCGGAGCCAACGACGATAGATCATAACCCCAAAGGATGGTAGTAGCTATGGATAGTTCGCACCCTTCATCATTTTCTTCTGCCGATGAGAAAAAACTTATTTTGCTGGTAGAAGACGATGAAATTCATGCCTCCATGTTGTTTAACGTCTTAAAGCAAGAAACTGCTTACCATGTCTATCATACCTCAGATGGTCAGGAAGCGCTGCATTTCTTGCAACATGTCAAGCCACATTTGATCTTGCTCGATTACCTGTTGCCGCGCATGGATGGTCTGGATTTTTACGACAGGATTCATGAGAATCAAGAGTTGCAAGATCTCCCCGTGTTGATGTTGAGTGCCGCCTTGCCACGCAAAGAGATTCAGCAGCGCGGCATAGCCAGCATCCAGAAACCCTTTGAGATCGACGACCTGCTCCAAACCATCGATAGGCTGATTGCAAGGTAAGTCGTAGCCGCGCGACTTACTTTTACCAGTAAAGTGCATCCACAAATACATCGCTGCTCACGCCGGGCGTGGCCGTGTTGAATTGGATACCCAGCGTAGCAGTTGTGCCGTTGAAGTCTGTGGGCAGCGAGTACCAGATATGGTTCCAGGTGCCGGGCGTCAACGTCGTTTCGTTAGTATAGAACCAGTTGCCGCCCGACTCGCCCACGAAGAGCTTGGCGTTGACCACCGCCTTCTGGTTGGCAACGTAGACATAGGCATGGATCAATTTGCCGGGTGCCGGCGTGCTGGGTAGCTTATCCACAGTGGTCGATATATAGGGCGTGTCGTCCTCATTGGCGTTGGTGAGCGTGAACTGCAACGATTGTTTGCCATCGAGCGCTTTGGCCGTCGAAATTTGAGGATGCGAGATTCCGCCCCCGGTCGAGATCCAGCCCGCCGTATCCTGTCCCTCAAAGGAGACCGCAACCTTTGTCCCTGGCTTGAGTGCCGTCGTGCTGAGAACGTCTTTTGATTGTGGCGGCGTGTAGCCATCCATGACGATTTTCTTATAGTTTTGTTGGAAAATCTTGCCCTCTATACCCATCTCGCCATCAGGAGTAAAGAGCGGCATCGATGGATTGGTGGCGTAGTATTGTAGGGCAGCGTAGATATGGCTCTCTGTCAGCGTTTGCATCGCCTTCGTCATCCAGGTTTGCATAAATTGCGGGTCGTTCAATTTACCATCGTTAATGGGTTTGTCGTCATTGAGCATCTGATCAGAGGCGTAGTTATATTCCGTCACCCAGATAGGGATCTCGCTGCCGATCGCTTCACGCATCGCGGCGCGAGCCTGTGCGAA
>JAICIM010000136.1 GCA_025928885.1 Ktedonobacteraceae bacterium
TATCCTCTTACTCAGCAATAGTTCCTTTCAAAACCGGGAACCTCTTTCGTAGTCGCGCGACTGTATCGCGCCCGGGTCGGCTACGAATGGGGTTCCCGGTTTTGCTTGCCTTTGTTTCCTCTGGCACTTTATCTCTTCCATACACTCCCACTAGAAACGCTTCTATGTATCAATCGCATGTGAAGCGCCCCATGCATGAATGCAGGGGCTTCTACAGGATGAGTTCCTCTCCACACAAGGAGACCGGCACCTGTGGGACACTTCCTGCCCCAATCTGTTTGCTCTGTTGGTAGCGATGCAGGATATTGAGAGCGGCATTGTGGTCTCTGTCTAGTTCCGCTCCGCAGCCCAGGCAACTATGCCAACGTACTGAGAGGTCTTTTGGCACCACGATGCCACAGCCACTACAGACTTGTGTGGTGAAATGGGGCGCCACTTTGACCACTGTACCGCCAGCCTCTTCCGCTTTGCTGGCACAGAGCTGAACAAAACCGCCCCATCCTGCATCTAGGATACTTTTTGAGAGGCCGGCTTTGGCTGCCGCCCCATTAGACAGATACGCACCGGTCTCTTCGTCTTGTTTGGGTTTGGGTGTTGCCGTCAGGTTCTTGATCTGAAGGTCTTCAAACACCATGATCTGATACTGCTCGACCAATCTACGCGACGTTTTATGCTGGAAGTCACGCCGCCGATTGCGCACCTTGCGGTACAGACGCGACAACGCTTTCTTAGCGCGATGGCGACGATGACTCCCCTTTTTGCGCCGATGGATCGTGCGATGGGCAGATGCAATCTTCCTTTCTTCTAGCCGGAGATGCCGAGGATTCTCAATGGCCTCCCCCGTCGAAAGCATCGCAAAGACTTTGACCCCCAGATCCACGCCCACCTCTTGCTCGGAGGAGTGGAAAGTCATGGCTGCATCGTGGAGATATTCACAGGTGAGTACCGCGTACCATTGCTCACCTTCCCTTTTGATCGTACACGTCTTAACCTTTCCTTTCATCTCCCGATGCAGCTTGATCTTGATGTGACCGATTTTGGAGAGATGCAGGCGGTTGCCGTGCAAGATTTCAAACCCGCCCTGGGGGTAGGTGATACTATGATAGCGATCTCCATTTTTCCATCTGGGATACCCTGGGGTCTCGCCATTCATCATGCGACGAAAGAAAGCGGCAAACGCTTTATCGAGCCGCTTTAAGACATCTTGAAGCACCTGACTATGGATATCTTGATATTCTTCCCGCAGTTGTTTGATGGCGGGCAACTGATCGGCCTGAATCCGGTACGAGACGGAGACGCCACACATCTTATAAGCGTCTCGACGTTCTTGCAGAGCGGCATTGTAGAGTTCTTTACAGCGGCGGAGCATCCATTCGAGCTTGCCCACCTGCTTTTTTGTGGGGTACAGCCGGAACTTATAGGCTTTGCAGCGTAGGTTGGGGTCTTTGGGTTCGCGTGCCTTCTTTTCCTTTTTCAAGGGTGTTGGATCTTTCTTCGACACGCTTTTGTCGCCTTTCTATAACGCTCATCAATTCCATCAGTCAAGTCCTTGCGCCGATATGCGCGGACACCAAGCCACATGAGAGTGGCAAGAGTAATAAACGTTGTTCTTGCTTCTGCCTGTCTCGCTCATATTCGCATTATAGAGAAACGATATATCTATGTCAATCGAAAACATTCAATATGATTCTCTCTTCTCTTAACTCCTCACCCCAAATAAGGAACGCGCCTCATATCCCCATACCTAAAGGTTGGAGGTTATGTCGCGAATGGATAAAAAATGCTGGTGGTGAAACGCTGATGCTGCCTGACGCGTTATAATAGCGGCAGGGGGCCTTGTGAATTGCGCATTGAAGTATTCTTTGAAGTGCATTTTATAGAGGATCGCAAAAGAGCCAGCTTCTCTATTTTCGCATCGGGTCAGGGGTAACGAATGTCCAATACATCGATAGACAAGCCAACGCCCACATCCTTATCCGTTGACAATATATCTCTTATAAATTCTGCTGTACCATCTGTCGATATTACAAATAGCACATCGGCATCTTGTGACGATCTGATAACCAAAGAAGAACAACAAACAATGGATATATTGTCATCGGCAAACGAGCCAGCAACATCACTTATAAGCGATTTGCTTGCGGCCTCAACACACGTGGATGAATTCCCTGCAACCTCCACGCCTGTTGAGCCAGCAGAAAACACAAATACGAAAGAGATTATAGAAACAATGGGCAGCGAACAGACTCTTTCAGCCCCTCTCGCTACCCAGGATACAATAGAGACAACAGAATCTGATACCATAGATAAAACTATCAGCGAACCAGCAGAGGCCGTTCAAGCCGAAGAACAGGCCATTGTAGAAGGCGGAAGCAAGCGGCCTGCTGACCCTGAGAGCATTGAAAAACTTCCACGCACAATCAGCCCGAAACGCAAAAAACCATCCCTCCCGCGCTTGCAACGTTCACAGGTCAGACACCACAAAGCAGTAGCACCCGTCAAAGCGCCTGTTGATCCTGCACCGTCGCCCAGCAAAAAACCGTGGTGGCAACAACATCTTCCCGCGCTGCTTGTCCTGACATTGCTCTTTTGCGTCTCAGTTTTGCCTCTTGCGGTCAGCGTAAGCTACGAAGCTGGTGCCTATACCACCTATCAAACATTGCGGTCACACGCCTCCACCGGCATGCAACATCTGCTTAACGTCAAGCAGATCTTTGCAGGTACACATATCAACTCCACCAGCGTGCTTGATCCCGACAAGTTGACGCGGGCCAATAAAGAGCTGGCAGCGGCTCGTCAGGACTTCGTGCAGGTACAAACGCTGCTGGATAGCGCCCCATCGATTCGTCTGGTGAATCAATATTTGCCGCAATACCGTTCGCAGATCCGCACAGCACGGGCCGCAAGCCAGATTGGTATCGATCTGGCTGATATCGGGCAGAGCGTGATCAGCACCACCATGACGCTGGAACCCAGGTTTCGCAGCCCCTTACTCGCCGTTGAGACAACGCCCTTGATCACCGCAACCGATGTCGATCTGCTCGGCACCACGATTGATACGATCCTTCCGCGCCTCGACGATATCCAGCGCCAGCTCCCAGCCGTCTCGCTCAACGACCTGCCTATCAGTGCGCAAACACGCCACCAGCTTCAACAGATCATTCCGATGTTGCCGCAGGCCCGATCTGCCCTGGTAGAGATCCGTACCTTACTGGAACCGGCGCAATGGCTGCTCGGCGTCAACGAGCCGCGCACCTTCCTGGTGCAAACGCTGGATCGCGGCGAGTTGCGCCCCACTGGCGGCTTTACCGGTCAATACGGCGAACTACAGATTGACGGCGGCAGGGTCGCGCCCTTCTCGCTGCACGATATCGCGCTGCTGGAATATGGCGACAACAGCCCGGTCGCCGGACACTTCGCCCCATCTGCGTATCGCTCCTGGTGGCCCTTCGCCAACTGGGGATTGCGCGACTCCAATCTCTCCGCCGATTTCCCGACCTCAGCCAGAATAGCGATGGCCCAGTACAAATCCGAGGTGAAACACGACGTTGACGGCGTGATTCTCCTCTCGCCCTTCCTGATTCAACATATTCTGAACGTCATCGGACCCCTTCAGATTCCGCGCTATAACGAAACGATTACAGCAGAGAATCTGGAACAGCGGCTCCATTATTATCAGCTCGACAATGCCGGGATTCGTCGCAGCGAGATCATAGAGCATGTCGAAGATCCAGCCAGCGCCCGCAAGCTCTTCACCGCCGCCGTCACGCACACGCTAATGGACCGGGTTCGTCACGCTCCGCTCAACGAACTGATGGCGATAGGTATGCAATTGTTGCACGACCTGAAAACGAAAGATCTACAGGTTTATTTTGACAATCAACAGATCGAACAGCTCTTGCAGCGCTATGGCTATTCTGCCGAGGTGGACCGCTCTACCACGCACGACGGCCTCTATATCGTACAGACGAACGTGAGCGCCAGCAAAGCCTCTCAATATGTGCAAACAAAGCTCCAGGACACCGTAACCCTGGATGCGCAGGGCGGCGCAACACACGTGCTACAGATGCGTCTCGTGTACAGTCAGCTCGGCCCTGTCTATGGGCTGGATACCTACCGCGATTACGTCCGCATCTACGTGCCGCCCACGGCAAAATTTCTCTGGGGCGACGGCTTCGATAGCGGCCAACCCCTCTGTGGCGGTCCCATGCCGGAATGTCCCGATAATGGCGTCTATCCCCATCAGGAGCTGATCTGTCCCACGGGACAATATCAGGCTGGTTATGCCGCTCCCATGCTTGACGATCCCTATGCGGGCGGCGAACATCCGCTGGACAAGATCGGGAAGCCGACCAACTTCAAGAGCGACGAGGCCCAGCGCGGTATGTTTGGCGGCTACGTCGTCATCCCCAAAAACTGTACGATGACGGTGACGCTCTCCTGGTATGTGCCGCCCCTGGACGCTCAACCCTATAGCCTGCTGGTCCAGCGCCAATCCGGCACCTATCCAGACCTGACGCTCACCGTGCAGCCCTACCCCGGCGATTGTGCCACGCAGAACACCGACCTGTACTTCAACGGCGTGCTAACCGAAGATACACCATTCACGCTCAAGAATACGCCTGCCAATCAGGCTAAACCAGATTGCACGTTCAAGCCTTAACGAAGCTCCCTATGTCGTAGTTGCGTGACTTTATCGCGCTTGATCCATCATTTCCCAATGTGCCACCGGACGCGATAAAGTCGCGCAACTACGACAAGAAAAGCACCTCTTAAATATCCATAACAAAGCGAATATCATACATATCAGCGCCATCGAGCAACCAGTGCATGAGCCGCTCACCCTCCGTTTGTAGTTCTGTTTGCACATCTGATGTTAGCGGATTGAATGGCTGAATCACCAGCGTTGTCGAGGTTGATCCGCGCTCGATCTTCCAGGTGCCAGCAACAAAGCCATCAACCAGGAACGTGGCGCAGTTCAGGCCATTCTGCGTGAAAATGGTGGGATAATAGGCGCGATCCACAATGCGCCCGCGCTCTTCGTAGGAGAACAACATATTCTCAAATTCTGGCAGGAAACGGACTGGTACGGGAGTATCAGATGAGGGCCGTGGCGCGTCGGGCAGATCGAAGAGTTCGCGTCCCTGCTCATCGCGGAATGTGAGTAGCTCTGGTCGCAAAGCTTCTATCGCCTGCCGCATCCCGGTGATGCCCGACCACTGCTGTATATCCTTCACGCTGGCCGGACCAAACGCCGCCAGATAGCGCTGAATCAGCCGGGCCAGGGCCGAATCGGCGTTGAGCAATGGGCGATCAAGCCATATAGCAGCCTCCATATGAGCAGGCTTGCCGGTAAAGCCCCAGATGCCAGCCGGAGGGAGCTGAATAAGCGCCATCTGCATCCGTACCGAATCGGCAATCTGCTGCCTCCCCATACCAGGATAAAGTTCCTCCATCTTCGCACGTAGTTCGACCGCCGTGCGCGGCTGCTCGCGTATATATGCCTGCATCTCTACAATGAAGCGGTCCAGATCAAACCCGTCAGTTCGTCGTGCGAAGAGATAGAGATTGCGCGTCAGTGCTGGCTTGAGCAGAGGATGAAACAGCAGATAGTCGTCTGCCGCAATGACATGGAGCGTGCCACGAAGAGACGATGCCCGCAACACCTGTTTGTTTTCGAGCAACCCTGTAAGATCCGCACCTTGAAATGCCTGCAAGCGTGTCCACAGCCCGATATAGGGGGCATTGGAGACCTGACCTTGCAGCGCCACCAGCCATTTGATAACTTCAAGCGGCGAGCGATCAGTGCGCTCCAGCAAAAATTGACGGGCCAGGGTGGCGCGATTCAGTTCACGCAACGTAAGGACACGCTCTGTCATACTCTTTTCTCCCTCTCAAAAGCGGCAATAATATTTCATAAGAACTGATTATATCGGGCTAGCGCAAAGGGCGGAAGAAAGCTCTTATATCTTCTGCCAGCAATTGCGGCTCCTCCCATGCAGCAAAATGGCCGCCTCGTGGCATCTCTGTCCAGCGCTGCACGCGTAAGAAGCGCTCCCCCAATTCGCGTGGAGGCAGGGTAAGGTCTTTGGGAAAGGTGGCAACACCAGCCGGAACCTCGATATATTGCCCTGGCTTGAGCTGCGGTGCAGTACGCGCATCGTTATAATAGAGGCGCGTCGAGGAAGCAATCGTTTCGGTCGCCCAATAAATCATAACCTGAGTCAGCAGCTCCTCTTTGCTAAAGCGCTGCTCCACATCTCCAGCACAATCGCTCCATGCTCGAAACTTCTCGACAAGCCAGGCGGCCAGACCAACAGGAGAATCGTTTAAGCCATAAGACAGCGTTTGTGGCTTCGTTGACTGGAGCATCGCATAGCTCCCCTCTTGCATAAACCACCGCCCAATTGAACCCAAAAATCGCTGCTCTGCTGGAGAGGGATTTGGTAGGTCAGAGGGAAAGGTGCCAGTAGGCTCGTTTGGGAAACCAATGTCTGTTAGATGAATGCCCACAAGCACTTCAGGATGAGCTAGCGCCAGCAGCCGCGTCACCCGACCACCAATATCTCCCCCGCCCGCCGCAAAGCGTTTGTAGCCAAGTACGTCGGTCATCACTCGCGCAAACAACTCGGCGGTACGAATCGAGGTCGCTCCATGCACCTTATCAGAAAAGCCATAACCTGGTATTGACGGCACGATCACATCAAACGCATCAGCCGGATCGCCGCCATAGCTGGCCGGATCGGTCAGCAGCGGAATAATTTTGTGCATGCGGTAAAACGAGTCGGGCCAGCCGTGCGTGAGGATAATCGGCAGTGGATTCGGTCCTTTGCCGCGCTCATGAATGAAATGGATGCCGACGCCATCAACTTCGGCTTTGAAGTGCGCAAACTGATTGAGCTTTCTTTCCTGTTCGCGCCAATCAAATGTTTGCAACCAGTAAGTGACAAGTTCCATCATATATGAGAGATTCGTGCCGTAGTCCCAGCCTGCTCCCTCGACCTCATCAGGCCAGCGGGTACGAGCTAAGCGGCCACGCAAATCATCCAGGGTGGCCTGGGGAATAGCAATTGTGAAAGGCTGGATGCTCATATAATATTTCTCCTTTTACACTCTAATGAAGGCTCAATAGCGATTTCTCTGTTCTTGTTGTTGCTTACGTATAGAGTATAGTATGAAAGGAGGACAGGATCAACCAGTGTTTAGCAAAAAAGCGAATATGCAATCAATAGCTTGTGGGACTGTTTATAACCTGCATTGCTCTATTTACCTGTATTGTACCAGTACTTTTTCCCACCTCCACTTTCACAATTCTGACAACTGCACAATAGTGTGGTACACTGCACCTGGCAGGCAAACACCCAGACGAACTTCTAAGGGGTCGGGATGTATGTTTCTCGTGAACGCCTGTTCATTCACAATAACAATAATCGGTGCGGGGTGGAACCTCATTGGTGGACGAAACGGGGAAAGGGTGTACACTTCTCGGTGAAATGGGCTATTGACACCCATATGCTCTGCCTCGTATACTGCTTTTGCTATAGGTTCATGTTAGTTTGTATTAAGAACCATGCACCCATTACAGTAACGGGAAGATTGTGGAAGAGTAGTATTCATGGAACAGTCAGCCTTTTTAAGTATTGTACGGACAGATGCCACATATCGGTTTCGTCTTGATCTTCCCGATGGCCCGATAGCAGGAGGCCAGGAATATAACACTGATCTCAGTGTCGAGACGAGGGAGCGTTTACGACGCCTTTTGCAGTCAGCATCCCAATCGATGCAGGGCATTGTCTCTTCGACGCAAGCAATGGCATCTGTTGCACCGGATTTTAAACGCCAGACCAGTCGGCTGAGCGCGGTGAATGATGCTCTGCTTTCGCTTGGTCGTTTTCTCTTTGAAAGCGTCTTGCCAGCTCCTTTGCAAGAAGCGCTCCGTCGTCTCGATTCCCCTCTGCTCTTCAGCACGAATACACCTGATATTCCCTGGGAATTGATGTTCGATGCCAGCACGAAACCCGGTCGCCATCTCTGTCAGACCATCGCCATCGGACGCGTCAGCTCCACAGGGCGCGAGCGCGAGCTATTTCCACGTATGGCGCCCCTGCCTGAGCGCCCGACCCGCAAGCTGAACAAACGCGAGGCACAGGGGCTTTCCGTGCTGTTCCTGGTCAATCCCACCAGCGAACGCCCCGGAGCCGAGGAAGAGATCGCGACGCTCTGCACCACCCTGCCAGAATCGATCTCGCGGATCATTCTCTATCGCCAGCAAGCCAACCAGCTGGAGATGCGCATGCGTATCAGCTCTGAAACGCCGCACATCATCCATTATGCTGGCCCCCTGCCTCTACTCTCAGCTGGCGAACCGGTGCTGGCTCTGGCCGGGAACTCGCGGCTGGATGGTGCCGCCATCGAGCAGCTTTTCCAGTCCTTACCAAAACGCCCGCTGGTCTTTCTCAGCTACTACGACGAAGAGCGCCAGATGCGTGCCGGAACCAGCACACTCAGTCAGCAAGAGCGCGACGAGGCCAGCGAACGACTCGCGGCAACGCTCCTCAACGCGGGGGCAGGTGCCGTCGTAGCGATGCGCTGGCCGATCAACACGTTCCGCACCCGCGAGTTCGTCTCGCTCTTCTATGAAGATATCGCCGATGGCGTAACATTAGGGGATGCGCTCCGTCGCGCCCGCATGACGCTTGCTCAACACTATGTTGATGATACCTCCTGGGCAACGTTTGTGCTCTACGGCGATCCCAATCAGCGCCTCGTTTCCTCTTCTCTCGCCAACAAAGAGCGCTCGGTTGAACCTCATTACGACCTCTTTGATGACAGTCATATCATGGCCCCCATCCTGCCTTCTGCCAACACGCCCGATCGCCGCTTCCGACGCGCCGTGTTGGAACTGGCGCTGGGTGAGGCACGCCGTATGCATAAAGATTACCTGGGAACGCCGCACCTCTTTATCGCGCTCACCAAGCTCGATGGCGGCTGCACTCAAGATGCGCTGCGCACGCTGGGTTTCTCGCCCAAGCAGGTACGCGACGTGATAAGACTCGCGCTCGGCTCCGGCAAAGCCACCGTTGATACGCCCATCTTGCCCACACGCCGCTGCAAAGAGATCTTACAGACAGCAGAACGCAACGCCCTCAGCGCCGGCTCCCCGATTGTCGATGAACGAGCCATCGCGCAGGCGGTGCTGAGTGAAGGCGATGGCGTGACCCACGAACTGCTTACCAAGCTGGGGATCAATCCCGCCCATCTCATTGATCTGATCATGCAAAGCAACGCACGAGCACTTCTCGAACTGGTTCCCTCCGCTGGAACCAGCCCTGAAGTCGTCCCAGAAGAAATACCCGGCGCACTGGGTGCCGATAATGGCGCAAAAGGCGGCAACTCCGTTCTTGAACGACTGGGCCGCGATCTGACCAAACAGGCAACCAACAAGCAACTCACGCCGCTCATCGGGCGCGATACCGAAATTCGCCTCCTGATGCAGACGTTGATGCTGAAGGATCGCAACAATCCTATCCTGATTGGCGATTCCGGCGTCGGCAAAACAACTATCGTCGGTGGTCTCGCACAGCGCATCATTGATGGCAAGGTGCCACCCGAACTGCGTGGTAAGCGCCTGATCGAGCTGTCGGCCAGTTCGCTCGTCGCTGGCACCAAGTATCGCGGCGAATTTGAAGAGCGCCTGCTCAAAGTGCTGGAAGAGGCCGAGGGTAGCGGCAACATCATCCTCTTTATCGACGAGATGCACCTGTTGATCGGCACCGGACGGGCCGCCGATGGCAGCATCGATGCCGCCGGTATCCTCAAACCCGCCCTCGCTGGTGGACGCCTGCGCTGTATCGGCGCAACCACGCCACAGGAATATCGTCTGATCGAGAAAGACGCCGCAATGGAGCGCCGCCTGCGCCCCATCCTGATTGAGGAACCTTCGCCCGAAGAGGCGCTGGAGATCCTCAAGGGCATGCGTCCCCTCTATGAGCAGCATCACCACGCAACCATTACCGATGATGCGCTACTGGCAGCTGTCAACCTCTCAGAGCAATATCTGCCCAATCTGCGCCTGCCGGATAAAGCGTGTAGCGTGCTGGACGAGGCTTGCTCTCAGGCCCGCATCGCCGTGCTGGAAGAACAGGAGGCGATGGAGGAGGAGCAACAGAGCGATATCCACGAAGAGCCGCCAATCTCACCCGTCATTACCGCGCCAATGATCGCCGAGGTGATCTCGTACCGCACCGGCATTCCTGTACGCGCTCCTGGCCGCGAAGAACGAGATCGCTTGCTCAGCCTGGATGCGCGGCTGAAAGGACGGGTCATTGGTCAGAACGAGGCAGTGAATCGCGTCGCCCAGGCTATCCAGGTGGCACGTGCGGGACTCAAACCGCGCAATAGACCTGCTGGCGTCTTCATGTTCCTCGGCCCAACCGGCGTCGGTAAGACCGAACTGGCACGAGCTTTGGCCGCTGAAATCTTTGGCTCCGACGAACACCTGATCCGCGTCGATATGTCCGAGTACATGGAGAAGCACGCGGTCTCGCGCATGATCGGTGCGCCTCCAGGCTACGTCGGTCATGACCAGGAGGGACAGCTCACGGGCAAGCTGCGTCGTCGCCCCCATTGCGTTGTCCTGCTCGACGAGCTGGAAAAAGCTCACCCCGAAGTCTTCGATCTCTTTCTGCAAGTCTTCGATGCCGGACGCTTAACCGATGCGCAGGGTCATACAGTAGATGCGCAACATGCCGTCTGGATTATGACCTCGAACGTGGGAACCGACATGCTGGGTCGCTCCATGCAGGTTGGCTTCCGTGCCAACAAAGAGACCCGGGAAGAATCACAGCGCGATAAACTCTGGGAGCGCCTCCGTCAGACGTTCCGCCCGGAGTTTCTCAACCGCATCGACGATGTAATCATCTTCCATCCGTTGGATCAAGATCAGGCCCACCAGATCACACGGCTCCAGATGAACGAACTGGCAAGCCGCCTGCTCGATCAGGGCTTGATCCTGCACACCGACGAGAGCGCCATCGATCTGCTGTGCAAAGAGGGCTTCAGCGCCACTCAGGGAGCGCGTCCGCTGCGCCGCGTGATCGAGAAGTTGCTCACGGTTCCTCTCAGCATGCGTATCCTGCTGGCTGATATCCCACAGAACGGCGAGGTGCATGTTAGCGCCGTCGATGGCAAGCTGGAGATCGATATCCGCGAGGAGGAGGCGATCCCGCTCACGCCGCTGGAAGACGAGGAAACCGCCGAAATCGACAGCGTTGAGTCGGGAAGGATCGATAGCGGCCCGATCACCTATGTCCAATAAGACAAATATGAGCGAGACCGGCAAGAGGTTGCGCCATTGCAACCTCTTCCATCTCGCATCCCTGTTATAGACGATTGTCACACAAGATATTATGCCATCAATTTTCCCCTCTGAAAGCTGGCAAGCGAAGCGCCAGCGCCCACCGTATTTGCTTCTCTGAATATGCTATGCTTCTCCTTGACTTTCCTTTTTGTGTCAACATACAATGGGTGTGTCGGACATGAGCGTCACATGGTATTGCAACAAAGGAGTCGTTTGTTCCATGACCGCTACCCCTCCCGCCTTACAGAGCGAAGAGGCTCTACTCAATCGCATCCGCAAACAGCAGCTCGTTGAGTCTGTTGAACATATGAGTCCCCTGTATCTTGAAGGGATGAAGCGCATCCTGACCGTTTCGGCTGACACCGAACTCATCAGTTCGCCCGCGTATTATCACGCCGCAATTCATGCCCCTTCATTAAACGCCTTTGGCTCCGCCATCTCGATCATTCAAGACGAACTGGGCCACGCACATATCGCCTATCGCCTGATGCGCGACCTGGGCGTTGATACCGAAAAACTGATTTTTGAGCGCGAACCTCGCCAGTTTAAATATCCCTACGCCTTTGATGTCCCGCTTGATAGCTGGGTCGAGCTGGTCGTAGCCAACGCCTTCTATGATCGCGCCGGCTATACTCTGCTGGGCGATGTCTATCAAAGCACCACCTTTGGCCCCTGGAAGCGGGCGCTGGTGAAAGTTGATAAAGAAGAGACGTTTCATCTGCGTCATGGCGAGCAATGGATGCGCCGCCTGAACAAAGACCGAAGCGGCCACGAGGCGCTACAACAGGCGGTGAACTGGATGTTCCTGCTGACCGTCGAATGGTTCGGGCTGCCTGACGACAGGAAAAAGCACACGGAGCAGCTTGAATACGGCTTTAAAGGGCATAGTAACGACGAACTGCGCCAGATCTGGATGTCCACCGCCGTTCCGCTCTGCAACGAAATGGAGCTACAGATCCCCGCTCATTACGATCAAGAGCAGCAAAAATACGTGCTGGATTGCCCCTTCCCGGCCCATTTCGACGCCCAGGCCAAGCATTGGCTGTTAGAGGATGGCTCTTGTACCTGGGATGATGTCATGAAACGCTGGAAGGCGCGTGGACCCAAGAACGAGGAGTTTGTGGGCATGATCCAGCGCGGCAAGAAAGAGATATTGCGCCTGTTGGAGCAGGGGGCATGACAACAAGCTATCCCTCCCTCCAACACTATTCGCACAACCACGGCTCTCATCCTGCGCTCTGGGACGCTCTACGCGACGTGATGGACCCGGAGATACCAATCAGCGTCGTCGATATGGGCCTGATCGTCGCCATCGAAGAACACGACGGCAACGTCAATCTCGCGCTCACCTTTACCGCGATGGGCTGTCCCGCAATGGATTTCATTATGGATGATATTCGCCAGCGCCTCTTGCAAGAACCGGGCATCCATACGGTTGCTATCGAGATCGTCTGGGA
>JAICIM010000544.1 GCA_025928885.1 Ktedonobacteraceae bacterium
GATGATCTCCAACGTCGTCATGGATGAGCATAGCCAGAACACCTACTGGTTGGATAACTGCTTTATGGCCCAGGATGTGCAGCCCTACCTGATCTACGGCTCTGTGCTGGATAATCAGAAGGCGGTAGCGGCGAAAGGTACGTACCTGCAAAATCGCCAGTACCTGGACTTTTACTATCAGGCCAACTTTACGGTGGTCGAGATGGAGAGCGGCCCATATCTCAACGCTGTGTACGAGGATCAATACCTGACGCGCTACCCAGTCGGAGAGAACATCAATTTTGCCCGCCTGCCCTACGATCTTGGCATCCTGCATTATGCCTCAGACACGCCCTATACGCGTGGTAAGAACCTGGGTGCGGGCAGCCTCTCGTACTTCGGCATGGACTCGACCTATGCCGCGTCGGTGGGCATTATCCGTCGCATCTTCGAGAACGAGATTGAGGCCGTCCGGCGTCAGATCTCACGCCCTCTGGAGGAAGAGGTCGGTAAACTGGCAGAAGATGAGGAGCCGCTGGCGAAGCAGGAAGCTGTGTAATAGCGTATTAATACGCTATGTCCAGAGAGTGGAAATTTGCTGACCAAATTTCCACTCTCTTTTATTTTCGTTCGCACGACCGCAAGATTTTACAAGTCGGTTCACATCCATCCGCGTATAGTAGAAGCGAAGCATGTCTATGAAGCGGGCAGCGGTTCCTGTCCCTTGTCGATAATGATCCCGACTATCTCTCATCGAAAAGCACAACATGAAAGGCAGCATTTCAATGCGATCAGACGATATTCAACGGTCACAGCAGGAAAGTTTTGAGCGGCTCTATCAGGGTCAGGACGCGCTGGAAATAGGACCGCTCCATGAGGGTCTGCCCGCCTGGGAAGTAGGATACCCACAGCCAGCTTTCCAGCAACTCGTGCAGCAGGGAAAAATCAAGGGGCCAGTCCTGGATATAGGATGTGGAACAGGCGACACCACTCTGTACTTTGCGGAACAAGGATATGAAGCATGGGGTGTAGACTTCTCACCGACCGCCATTCGGCTTGCCCGTGAGAAGGCGGCACAGCATGCGGTACAGGTCACATTTCACGTAGGGGACGCATTGCAGCTTCAAGCTCTTTCTTCTCGCTTTGAAACGATTATCGACAGCGCACTCTTTCATACCTTCTCCGACGCGATGCGCCAGCCATTCGTCAAAAGTCTGGAGAGCGTGCTGCAAAAAGGAGGCCACTACTACCTTCTCTGTTTCAGCGACCAGCCACCGCTTCCAGTGAAGTTTCCCAGAAGTATCAGTCAGCGGGAGATCTACGAGACCTTTCAAACAGGTTGGCACGTTCAAGACATCCAGCCGACCCGTTTCATCATCCGACAGTTCCCTGATGGCCTGCCCGCATGGATAGCTACACTCGTCTATACCGGTTAATCAGGAAGAGGAAGATAGCATGAAAATCGGCTGGGTTTTAAATGTGTCTGAAACAGCACGTGGTTACGGTGAAGTGCGTGAGATGGCGTTGCGAGTCGAGGCGGAAGGTTTGGACTCCCTGTGGGTACCTGATCACCTGTTGTATCGCAGTTCTCCTGGAGAGACGCGTGGAATCTGGGAAGCCTGGACTTTTCTCAGTTCCCTGGCAGAGGCAACGAACCGGGTGGAGTTGGGTCCCCTGGTCGCGTGTACTCAGTTCCGTAATCCGGCGATCCTGGCTAAAATGGCAATTACCCTTGACGAAGTAAGCGAGGGACGGCTCACGCTGGGACTAGGGGCTGGATGGAATGAACCCGAATTTCGGGCCTTTGGTATGCCCTTTGATCATCTGGTAGGTCGCTTTGAGGAAGCTGTGCGCATTATCAAACCGTTATTGCGGGATGGCTTCGTTGATTTTCAAGGCACCTATTACCAGGTACGCGATTGTGAAATCAAGCCACGGGGGAGACGCCCCGGTGGTCCACCCTTACTTATTGCAGGCTGGCGACCACGCATGCTGCGTCTGGCAGCACGCTATGCCGATATCTGGAATACTGGTTACGCGCTACCCTCCTTCAGTGAACCTTATGAGCGACTGCTGGCTGCTTGCGCTGAAGAGGGACGAGATCCCTCTACATTGGAAATGACGCACGAAATCTTACTTGACTTTCCTGATCTGAGAGAGACTCCCATCGCATCAAATGTTGTCAGTATTCTGAGAGGATCAACGGAAGAGATTGCGCAGGCCCTGTTGCAGTATGAACAGCTTGGTATAGAGCATCTCATGGTTCAGTGTACCCCCTCTAACCCCGTCTCGCTTTCCCGTTTTCTCGCAGCGGTGAAGATGTATCGCTCTCTCCCATAAAAAAATATCGTAGCCGCGCGACTTTATCGCGCATTGTGTTAAGAGCGCGATAAAGTCGCGCATTGTGTGAAGAGCGCGATAAAGTCGCGCGGCTACGATATTTTTTTGTTCGTAAAATGCGTTAACCCTGCAAGAGCGTCATGATTGGTGCGGGATCAAAGTAGAAACGGATGCTCTGGATCTTGCCGTTGTCGTTGATCTCGAAAACGTCGATGCCCGCTACATACGCTTCTCGTCCGTTTTGCGCCGTCATAGATCCGGTATAGAACGCGGCTGCTCCGTTGCCCACAATAAAGAGGCGCTCTATTGCTATGTTCATGTGACGAAAGGGGAGTAACGATTGCTCTGCAACCCGGCGAACCGCCTCCTGACCGCTGATCGGCGAAACTTCTCCTGCATTGTACAGGGCTGCATCGGGGGCGAACGCATTCACAAAGCCCTCAACATCCAGCTCGTTGTTTGCTGCAAAGTAGGTGGCAATCGCTGCCCGAATAGTCTCTTCTGATACCATCGCCTTAAATCCTTCTTTGTTTTATAACTGTTGAACTGCTAAGACGCCGCTTCTTCATCAGAGGTAAAGCCTCCTGGCATCTCAAAAGTGAGCGAGAAGTCCGGGACGATTTCGGCAAGAAGCGTTTCGATGGGCTGGTCGTATCCCGCAAACAGATCTGCGAGTATTGCCTGCTTGCTAGCTGGGGTCTCACTGGCCAGCAGGGCGTTGAGCATGTCTGTGTTGATGACCTCGCGGGGAGCGATGAAGAGCCAGTTCATCAGAAAGTATTTGAAGTACAGCATGTCGAAATCACCCTGGCGCTGCGACTGTTCTAACTGTCGGGTAGATTGCTTGAGGCAGAGATCAAAGTATTTGTGCAGCAATGGGACGTTTTGAATAGCATCAGGTCCGTTATGGACCACACCGGGCCAGAGCAGATCTTCAATAGAACTGCGCCACCACGCGGGAGCGATTGCCTCCTGCATCTGTTGCAGCATCCGACGCTCGAAACCGTGCTGTGGCTGGCCTTGCTGCTCGCTCAGGCCGGCTGCGAGAGTTTCAACTTCGATGGCGGCAAGCGTCATGCCCTGACCGTAGACAGGATCGAAATGGCAGAGCGCATCGCCCAGCACAAGCAGGCCGGACGGCCACTCTTCTATCCGCTCATAGTGGTGGCGTATGCATTCGGGGATGCGATAGCCGCGCGGCTCCGATAGCGGTTCCGCACCTTGCAACATATCGGCCAGCGCGGGACTGGTGGGCAGGCTTCTCAATCCAGCTTCAAACTCTGCGGGATCGGTCGGAGGATAATAGCCGCCGACGCTGGCAAGGCAGACCGTCCAGATGTCATTCTCAATGCGCTTGAGTACGCCGCCCGTGAAGTGTCCGGTGGCGGGACTGGCCTCGACGACGATGACAGCTACGTTCTCGCCCCGATTCGCCGGTACTTTGTAGTTGCGCGTCGTGTAACCAATATTGGCTTTGATCCGCTCATCTTCCGGCAACTCATAGCCGAGTGCTGTGAGCCATGATGGCAGCCTGGAAGAGCGCCCACTCGTCTCAACAACCAGATCAGCGGAGAGCGTCGCTCGATGCTCTAACTGTCCACGCTCACGGATGTGAACGCCGGTAATAGTTGTGCGGTCGCTGCTGGATTCCAGGCCGATCACCTCTTGATGGTAGAGAAAACGCACGTTGGGAATAGCTTGCACGCGTTGGCGCATAGCCCACTCAAGCAAAGCCCTGCTATATGTCATCGCTCTGCCATCTCCGGGGAAGGCCAGCGTGCCATAGCGATTGATCATCGTTGCGGTGGCGTTGGGAGTCGAGAATGCGCCAAGCGCCAGCAGATCAGCCAGGAAGCCGGGGAAGAAGCGTTCCAGGATCATTTCGCCGCGTGGTAGTACCTGATGCAGGTGAAACGATTGCGGCACTCCGGCACGCGTTCCGGGCTGCTCAGGCTTGCTATCGCGTTCGATAACCACAACAGTATCATAATGCTCAGAAAGGACACGGGCCGCCATCAATCCGGCGATGCCAGCGCCAATAACCAATGCGCTTTTTTCTGAAGTATTGTTATTCATTTATTTTCCTCTTTCTCTGTAATTACTTTTATTCTTTGTAGAAATGTTGTTTTGTTCCTGTGTTGAAAGTATAGTTTGCTAGAGAGGAAAATGTACCCTCCAATCGGGTTGTCCGGTGGGTGGTTCTCGGGGAAGCGTTAGATGAGGTGCAGGCTGCGGGCAACCTCGCCAGCCTGGACGCGGTTGTTAACGTTGAGTTTGCGGTAAATGTTTTTGACGTGTCCTTTGATGGTATTGACGGAGACGATTAGCGCATCGGCGATCTGGGGGTTGCTGTTTCCGGCGGTGAGCAGAGAGAGAACGCGCAGTTCTTGCGAGGTGAGCGGTTCAAATGGCGAACCGTTAGTGGCCTGTTCTGGATGGAGAAAGGCGCGGAGGATGATTTCGGCATAGGTCCGCAGAGGTTTCTCTGTGAGTGTGGGAAGAAGTGAGCGCAGGAGGACGGCAAGCGGTTCGCCTTCGTTGAGGAAGAGGCGCATATAGCCCTCGTTGCGTGCC
>JAICIM010000357.1 GCA_025928885.1 Ktedonobacteraceae bacterium
CTTGATCGTCAGCACACGGGCCAGGAAGGAGCATTTGACCGATCTTCTGGTTGGTGATATCGTGCTTGATGTGGCAAACACAGCAGTCACCGATACCACGACGTTACGCCAGCAATTGGCAGAGTACCAGGAGGGAGATACAGTACCGATGCGTATTTTACGCGGTGGCAACGTGATCACCCTGGATGTAGGAACGCAGATCATGGATAAGGCTGCATGATACGCGTGTTTATTCTCGCGCCAACTCCCATGATGCAGGCCGGGCTGCATGCTCTATTGACGCATCCCGATCTGCACATCGTGGGAACCGCACAGACACCAGAGGCACTCTCCACCAGCACCGAAACTCCCGATGTCGTCATCGTTGCCAACGCGTTACAGGTCAGGGATGTTGGGCAGATGCTGGCCCTCTTCCCGCAGCTCGCTCTGGTTGTCCTCACCGACAACACAGAGCAGAGCATAGTAACGCTGCAAACGTTAGATCTGCATGGCTGGGGAATCGTGCCACTTGATGCACCGGCAGCACAACTACAGGCAGCTGTAGTGAGTGCTGCCCAGGGGCTTGTCGCCGTCCCTCATGCCTTCGCCTCCACGTTCACACCAGAGAGGCGCGGCGTAGCAGCGTTCGAGCGAGTGATCTTAGAGGGGACAGCCGATGAGTCTTTGACGCCGCGTGAGCGCGAAGTTCTCGAACTGGTCAGTCAGGGCTTATCAAACAAGCTGATTGCCCGCCGACTGCATATCAGCGAACATACCGTCAAATTTCACATCTCGTCCATTACTGGCAAGTTGGGGGCATCGAGCCGCACCGATGCAGTCAGCCAGGGGCTACGCCGGGGATTGATTACTCTGTAACATCTGTAGCGTAGCCGTCTTAGCTGATGGTACACCGTTCGCTACCAACCAGGCAAAAAGCACTTCAAAGCGATCTCGTGTCGTCACCATTATGGGCAGGAATGTGCCGCAATTTCTCCGGGTTGACGATGATATCGATTTCCTGGATCTGGTTATCGGTGCAGGCAAGTACCATGACAAAGGCCGCCTTCCCCTTCTGGATGACACGTTGATGCCACGCGCCCGGCTTTTCGCAGTTCTCCTTTCCTTCCAGTCCCAGGCTGAGAAGTTGCTTTTCATCCAGATCTTCCTCCAGATAGCCAATCAAACCTGGTTGACCATTGATCCACGTCGGTCGGATCGCGACCTTGCTCACATCGAATACTTTCAGCTTCAGCCAAAGCAGATAACGAGTCACCCCATCTGGCCCATACAAAGGATGGCGTACAGTACGGACTTTCCCTCCGCCATCGGCGTGGAGTACAATCTCGTCTGAGAGCACCTGCAACAATCCTGCCATATCGCCGGTCTTCCACGCCTGGAAAAACTGCGTAAATACCTGCCGTTGCCCATCATGAGGTGCAGGCGCATGGAGGCCTGGCGCGGGCAAATGCCGCCGCGCCCGGTGCATGACCTGACGGCAGTTCTCTGCGCTTTTTCCCACGATGGCCGCAATTTCTGCGTAATCGTAGTCGAACACCTGGCGTAAGAGAAAGATGGCCCGTTCGATAGGGGACAGGCGCTCCAGCAACAGGAGAAACGCGATGGAGAGAGATTCGGTGAGTTCCCAGAGAGCGGACGGATCGCTGGTTTCGATCAGCGGTTCGGGGAGCCAGAGGCCAACGTAGGTTTCACGCTGCGTTTGAGCGGAACGCAGCCGATCAATACATCTACGAGTCACCAGTGTACAGAGATAGGCTTTGGGATTTTCTATCGTTTCTTTCTGTTCAGAGGCATACCACTGCAAAAAAGCTTCCTGCATGCAATCTTCAGCATCCATCACGCTACCCAGCATGTGGTATGCGATGGAAAAGAGTAACGATTTATACTCCTGGAAAATCTTCTCCTGCTGTGTATCTGATCTTTTCATGATGAAATATCTCTTTTCCTGCTGTTCCGTTCCCGGCTTCCGACGGTGAACGGAACAGCAGGATCGAGGGATGCAATCTCCTTCCGTTTATGATACGACGCCCAACGAGCTGTCCAGAGATGCGTTCTGCCTGGAGCTGAGCTGAGTCATCATCAGCCTGGCTGCGCTCCTGGCGCTGGCAAAGCAAGCGTCAACCTTTTCCCCTTCCGGGCCGACCCAATCGCCCGCAACATACAGATTGGGGAACCCTGGAACCGCTGGGCCGGGCCGCCCGGGCAAACCACCAAGCTCCGCCTGGACAATCGCATTGGACGCAATCATATGTGGCAAGAAGGACTGCTCGACGACCTCTGTGCGCCAGCCAGGCTGCAAGAGATCCATCAGTGCTTCCAGCTCTTGCCTGCTCACCTCTGGTTCCTCCACTTCGCCGGGTCGCAGATATTTCATAAGATGAATCAGAGCGCTCCCCTCCGGCGCGAGGTGCGCTGCGGCGGAATGCACCGAATAGTAGAGCGGACGATCGATGCAATAGGTGACGAGATTCTCTGCTCTGGGGAGACGGCGCAAAGCGATATCCAGGCAGGCCACAGAAGCTGGAATCGCCTGTGCAGCCCAACGACGTAGAGGCTCGTGCGTGCCATTGAGAACCAGAGCGGAGGCCGTCTCTGGATCAGTGGCAAGCAACACCGCGCTTGCATCCTCGCATGAATCATCCGCCAGACGCACGCGATATCCTTCTCCAGCCACTTCGATCGCCTCGACCCTGGCTTGCGTGATAAGACGCGCTCCCGCCTCCTGGGCCTTTTGTCGGAGACCATCTACCAGGGTCTGCCAGCCCCCATCCAGATAGAGGACTCCCTGGGTATTCATCAGAGAAAGAGCCAGGCCGGCGGAGAGCAGATCAGGGGCATTGGTATAGGTTGAGATGCGTGCTCTTGCGAGAAGAAACTGCCGGACCTGCGGATGCTCTACCTGCTCTTCAAGCCATTCCTGCAAACTTCTCTCCTGGAGTTCTTCAGTGTTGAGCTGTTTAATACGACCAAACACACGCATCAACTCTACCCTGGCAGCGTCTGTCAAGAAAGGCATCTCCCCTGCTCCAATTGACAAGGGATAAACCTTCCCATCCACAAGTCCGAAGATTCCAGTAGGCTGGGGCTGCGAGCCGCTATAGGTGACACCAAGTTCGCTCAGTACTTGTTCACCTGCCTCATGCAGTCGGAGCGCATGTGCTCCCTGATTGAAAAAGAAACCGTTGCGCTCGCGGGTTCTCGCACGTCCGCCAGGAGTATTGGCCTTCTCAAAAAGCGTCACGGCATGGCCGGCAAGCGCCAGATAAGCGGCTGCCGTGAGGCCCGATATACCGCCGCCAACAATAATCACTGGATGTTGAGTACGTGGATGTGTCGTCATCAATGTGTCTCTTTCTTGTCGTGTTCTGTCTGACCGTGCAGACAGACGCCTGTTTCATTCGATCCATAATGAGAGCGGCGGAGAACCATTGCTCCCATCCTCACGCTTCATCCAATGCGTTCTCTCGCTTCACCCTCTTACACACGAGTCGAAACAGGAGACTTGTTTGTGACACAAAAACAATCGACCTGCGTACTATTAACTCAAACCCGCCTGCGCCCAGATCTTACTTAAACTTTCCCGCGTCACCCGTACCCGCTCCGCTGGTGTGAGCGCATTGAGGCTGGCATCAAATGGTTCCACCACCACCGGCCCATCGTATCCTTTACGAGCCAGGACTTGCAGGAAGCTGGCGATATCGATCACGCCACTGGCACCAGCAAGCAAACGCTGATTATCGATCTGCTCATCAATCGCTTTGCCGGCCACGGCGTCGTTGACATGCACGTACACGATCTGATCGACGGTCAGGCGCTCCAGATCAGCAACCGTGCCATGCGAGGTGTACCAGTGCCAGCAATCCAGCAGGAGGCCAGTATTCCCGGTCCCGAGTTGGCGTCCAAGCTCCAGCCCGCCATCAATTGTCGAGATAAAAGCGTATTTGTGACCATCACGCATCGTCTTAGGGCCGACAAACTCCAGACCAAAACGGCAGCCATGATCGGCCAGTATCTGCGCAACTGGACGCAAACGCCGAACATGCAGTTCCATATTGGCATCGTAATCTAGCTCATCAGAAAACGGCAATATCCAGGTCGCACACCAGGGGCTTCCTAGAGCTTGAGCGAGCGCCGCATACTCAGGCAATTTCGCCAACCCTTCCTGGTAGATCTCCTCTGACCTGCGAAAATCGACCGGTAGCCCCCAACCGCCGGGGCGAACACCTGCCTCCTCAAAGCGCTCCTTGACGCTCTGAATGGAGCTTTCCTGCGCCAGTTGCCACAATTCCGCAAGAGGCAGGTCGAGGGCGGCAAAATTATTCGCCT
This sequence comes from Ktedonobacteraceae bacterium, assembly GCA_025928885.1. GTDB lineage: Bacteria > Chloroflexota > Ktedonobacteria > Ktedonobacterales > Ktedonobacteraceae > JAICIM01. The sequence goes on from JAICIM010000357.1 coordinate 4,324, forward strand.
TCGCAAACTGGAGCGCTTCATCTAGCGGAACAGAAAACGAGAGCGTACCTGGATTCAAGCTGATGAACATGAAATAGCATTCCCTTCCTTTGGATACAGACAGCGAGAGACAACCATCGTCGTTATCTCCCACTGGCATCATATCACAGCATTTGCGCCCCTATACGAGCCTGCTTATCAGCGAAAGGGCCATTGCTTCCTGTAAGGCGTTGCGATTGGTACTTTTCATATCCACCGTTGTGTTTTACAGTAAAGCTCATAGTTGTAAGACCTACTGAAGAAATGGAGTCAAAACACCATGCCAACTATCCGCGAATTGACAGCATCCGAAACCCATCTTACTTACACCAGCCTGCTTGAACTGCGGCCACATCTCACGTCACGCGACGCATTTGTGGAGCAGGTCAACCTCAAGCAGCGCCCTGAAGGATATCGACTTGTCGGCTCGTTTGAAGAGGGCGTAGACGAACCGGTCGGCGTTGCGGGATTTCGCACAGGTCACAATCTGGCCTGGGGCTATTTTCTCTATGTAGACGATCTGGTGACACAGGCTGCTTTTCGTGGGCGCGGTCATGCTGGCGGACTGCTGCAATGGATCTATGAACAGGCACAACAACTTGGTTGCCTGCAGGTCCATCTCGACTCCGGCGTCCAGCGCCATGATGCGCACCGCCTCTATCTGAACCAGCGCATGCAGATCACCTCACATCACTTTGGCCGCAAAATGTGATACCGTAGGCTGCTTTCCACCTGTTTCGTCTTCTTTCTTCTGAACACGCTGCCCTCATCTCGTGCTGGCGCTCACTGGATATTGTCCACAACCTCGCCTGTTCAATCAGGGAGAAATTGACATTGCAGTGAGGGCGGTTACACATGATATGATGTAAGCAACCCGGAGATCAGCGAATGAATTCCATTCGTTATCTATCATCGCTATTTCGTAACCAGAAGAAAGAGGACATAATTTTTGGAAAGCAAAACGAAAGTAAACGTTGGTCTTATTGGGTGTGGTGTGATCAGTTCTATCTATCTTGAAGCACCACACACATTCGATATTTTAAATATAGTTGCCTGCGCGGATATCGACATGGAACGGGCAAAAGCGCAGGCGGAACGCTACAACGTCCCTAAAGCCTGCACAGTAGAAGAACTGTTGGCCGACCCCGATATCGACGTTGTACTCAACCTCACGATCCCACGCGTCCACGCCGAAATCGGCATCGCGGCTATCGAAGGGGGCAAAGCAACCTATAGCGAGAAGCCGCTTGCCATCAACCGTCAGCAGGGCAAAGCGCTCTTAGATGTGGGGCAGGCAAAGAGTTTACGCATCGGTTGCGCCCCCGACACCTTCCTGGGCGGCGGCATCCAGACCTGCATCAAGTTGATCGACGATGGCGCGATTGGCATCCCAGTTGCCGCAACCGCTTTTATGGCGGGTCACGGACCGGAAAGCTGGCATCCCGACCCGGACTTCTTCTATCAGGTTGGAGCTGGCCCAATGTTTGATATGGGACCGTACTATCTCACGGCCCTCATCGCCATGCTTGGTCCTGTCCGTCGCGTCACCGGCTCTGCCAGAATTTCTTTTCCTGAGCGCCTCATTACCAGTCAACCCAAACACGGCTCCAAAATCACCGTCAACACCCCAACGCATATCGCGGGCGTGATGGACTTCGAGAGCGGCGTTGTTGGCACCATCATCACCAGCTTCGATGTCTGGTCCCATCATCTGCCACGCATCGAAATTTATGGATCTGAAGGCAGCTTGAGCGTCCCTGACCCCAACACATTTGGCGGCCCAGTCTATCTGCGCCGTGCTCAAGAGAAGGAATGGCAAGAAGTTCCCCTGACTCACGGCTATGCGAAAAATCTGCGTGGGATCGGGCTGGCCGATATGGCGTACGCAATGCAAGCGAATCGTCCTCACCGGGCCAGCGGTGCGCTCGCCTATCACGTATTGGATATCATGGAATCGATTCATGATGCTTCCAGAGAGGGAAAACACATCGAGCTAACCAGCATGTGTGAACGGCCACGCCCCCTCAATCCGGGGACACATTCCTGGGCTGAAGAGCGCTGACGCTCGGTTGTGATTCTGGTTGTACAATACAGTATCGTCTTTTGTCAGACACAAAAATCGAAGGAGAAAAATGTATGTCTCAGATCAAAGGACCGGCAATATTTCTGGCACAGTTTGCTCAGGATGTTCCACCATTCAACAACCTCTCCAATATCTCTCAGTGGGCCAAAGATCTTGGCTACGTTGGGGTTCAGCTTCCAGGGTGGGACAATCGTTTTATCGACCTGGACAAAGCCGCTGAGTCAAAGCAGTATTGCGATGATCTAAAAGGGCAATGTAACGGCCTGGAGATTACCGAAATCTCAACCCATCTCCTCGGGCAGCTTGTAGCAACCCATCCTGCATACGACATCTTGCTTGATGCGTTCGCCCCACCAGCGGTTCACAACAACACGAAAGCGCGTACGGAGTGGGCCGTTGATCAGATGACCAAAGCCATCAAGGCCTCGCGCAATCTCGGGTTAAGCGCTATGCCCACGTTCTCCGGTGCGCTCCTCTGGCATACCTTCTATCCTTTCCCACAGCGCCCGGCTGGCTTAGTGGAACTGGGCTTTAAAGATCTGGCGAAACGCTGGGAGCCTCTGTTGAATATCGCTGAAGAGAACGGCGTCGATCTCGCTTACGAGATTCACCCGACCGAGGATCTGCATGACGGCGTGACCTTCGAGCGCTTCCTGGCAGCGACGGGCAACCATCCCCGCGTTCACATCCTCTACGATCCATCGCATTTCGTCTTGCAATGCCTCGACTACATCGGCTACATTGACTGCTACCATGAACATATCAAAGCGTTCCATGTAAAAGATGCGGAGTTCAATCCCTCCCCACGCTCCGGCGTCTATGGCGGCTATCAGGATTGGGTAGACCGTCCTGGTCGCTTCCGCAGCCTGGGCGACGGTCAGGTCGATTTCAAGCGGGTCTTCTCACAGCTCACTCAGTACGGCTACTCAAGCTGGGCGGTGCTGGAGTGGGAATGCTGCTTGAAAGACGCCGAGCA
>JAICIM010000163.1 GCA_025928885.1 Ktedonobacteraceae bacterium
CCTTATATATTTGGAGGACGAGGGCGAAATTTCATCTTTGCGCCAATCGTGATACCACCACCATTTGCTCCTTACGGAGCCTCTGTCGGTTCATGTTTATAAACCGCCGCACGTTAACGGGTGCGAACCGAACAACCAGCTACTCTCCTGAATGCAAAATTTCGCCAGTTTAGCTCAAGGGTGTTATCAAGCAGGGCCGACAACGATGCTCACAGCATATGGTGCATCGCTCTCTGGATGCCGGAACAGCTACCTGACCTGTCCCTCTCACAGCTTTTTGACATATTATTTTCTATACATTATAACATAAGTATCGCTACCAGGTCAAGCCGGCTATGCCGCTTATGTTTGAAGCGCCTATTATATGGTGTAAGGAGAAAAAGATGCACGATCGCCGTAAGCTTTTCTGGTACTCGGTCCCCGTCATCGCGGCCCTATTGATGCTGCTTGGCCTGCTCTGGTATCTGGGCCTCCCCTGGGCCGCCAATCGCTTTGGCTTCGCGCTCCCCGGTTCCGGCGGCCTGCCTGCTCACATCTACTACAATGGTCAAACCTACACCAATCCTGCCACCTGCGCTCGCGAGGGCTGGTGTGCACAGCAACAATCTACCCCGCTCTGTCATTCGCTGATAGAGGTCCAGCAGCGCAACCTCTGGCCGCTCGTTCAGGTCGGCACGCTCTCCACCCTCTTCTCTTCTCCTTATCCCCTGATGCTCCCTCGCGCCAGCCTCTCTGCCACGCCCCCACCATTGGTGATAGTGCCGATGGATAGCAATTGCTATGTTTACTATACGCTGGCAGCATAAACGCTCACCTGTCGTAGCCGCGCGACTTTCTGGCGCCTCTTCCCAAACGCGTTTTAAAGTCGCGCGGCTACGAAACGGGGAAGACCTTTAACCTTGCAAGAAGCGATCGGGCGAGACGAGAATGCTGCGTGGGTCCCAGCGCTGCTTGAGCGCTTTCATCACGTCGATGCCCTGGGGGATGTAGCCCCAACGATCCAGCCCGTCAGCCATCGCTTCAGGGGCATCCACCACCACCGCATAGCCTTCCAACCCCAATGCTGGCATCCTCAACATATTCAACGCCTGTTGCGCCTCCTCGAAAGTTTCGGGCTGTTGGGTCGCATACACAAAACCGCTGCTCAGATCGGCAAGGAAGCTCCCTGCATTGAGCGTCGCAGCCTGATCCTGGATGTATGCAGGCAGATCACGAGCCGGGACGCCGATGCGCACCTGCAACGATCCAGCGGTGCCACTCAACAACTCGATCCAGATATCGGTTACTCCCAGATCATCGACCTCTACAGCATCGGGACAGCCCAGCACCTGAAGCGCCTGCCGTACCTGCTCCAATTCGGCCTGCACATCCTCTGGCAACCCCTCAGCGGTATAGGCCAACAAATATTTGCTTTCGGTCAGCGCTGCGGGAGCATGGGCGGCTTGATAGCCCTTACACAGTGCCACGCCCGACGCAACCAGCGAAAGGGGCAGCACCTGCCTGGCCCAGATCAGTCCGTGTCGCAGATCAGCCACCGGCACAAACAGCGTCTTCCGCGTGCGCGGCTTCCCGATCACCTTCAGCGCAACCTCACCGATGAAACCAAGCGTGCCATGTGAGCCGATCAACGCCTTGCTCAGATCATAGCCCGCGACGTTCTTGACGATGGGCCGCCCCGTCCGAATTACGCGGCCATCGGGCAGCGCAACCTGCATATATAACACCAGATCGCGCAGCGCTCCATATCTCACGCGGAAAGGCGCGTTAACGTTTGCGGCAATAAGACCGCCGATCGTCGCCTCGGGCCAGGGCGAGGCCAGCGCCAGTTGCCTGTCATCCTGCGCCAGAAATTCCTGCACCTCCTGAAGCGGCGTTCCGGCCCCAACAATAATATACATATCGTCGGGCGCGTAGGTTCTCACGCCCCGCAACGCCTCCGCGCTCATCCTCACCGCATCGCCTACCGACCGTTGAGCATTACTGATAGCAACACAGCGTCCCTCCTGCGTCAAAGCATGCAGGCCCTGTGCGGCCTCTTCCAGCGAGGCGGGCGCAAAGATCCCACTATGAAGCGCTATCTCAGGGACAAGGGAGCCATTGGCATGCGATGAGTAGCCGGCAAAGGGGCCGTCCTCACCCTTTTCGGGAGGCGGGAAAACCTTGCCGGGATTAAGCAGATTGTGCGGATCAAACGCCTGCTTGATATCCCACATCGCCAGCAACTCAACTGGTTTGTGCATCAGCGACATATACTCGCGCTTCTCAATGCCCACGCCATGCTCACCGGTCAGGCTCCCACCCTTCTCGACGCAGCACCGCACAATCTCTCTCGCCGCCGTCAGGATGCGCCGCATCAGATCGGGATTGTCGGGTTCGGGGATCAACAACATCGGATGTAGATTGCCGTCGCCTGCATGCATAACGTGGCCGGTGCGCACATCCTGCTGCTCACAGATGGCATCGACCTCCACCAGCATCTCGGTTAAACGGCTGCGCGGCACGGTGATATCGACCGTATAGTAAGCGGGGGCAAGACGCGTAATGCCGCCTGCCATGCTCTTGCGGGCCAGCCAGATGCGATAGCGCTCCTCCTCATTATGGGCAAACCGCATCTCGCGAACGGCATGTTTGCGCAAGATCTGAGCAATCTCATCGATCTGGCGCTCCAGGCTCTCAGGATAGCCATCGACCTCGATAATCAGGATCGCGCCAGCGTCGAGCGGCAGACCGGCCTGGGCATATGGCTCGATCATGCGAATGATCTTCTGCTCCATCATCTCCATCGTCGCAGGCACCAGCCCGGCGGCAATCACGGCGGAAACGGCCTCGCCCGCCTGTTCAGGAGTATCGAAAATCGCCAGCATAGTCCTGACGCCTGGCGGATTGCGCCGCAAGCGCACAACAATCGAGGTGATCAACGCCAGCATACCCTCACTGCCCGTGATCAGTCCGCATAGATCGTATTCGGGATAATCCAGGGCGCGGCCTCCCACGCGTATGCGCTGACCATTCGCCAGCACAACATCTAGCCCGGTCACATAGTTGGTCGTGACGCCATATTTAAAGCAGTGGGGACCGCCTGAGTTCTCCGCGACGTTGCCGCCGATCGTCGAGGCTCGCTGGCTAGAAGGGTCGGGGGGAAAATACAGGTTATCCTCTCTGGCTCGCTCATCCAGACGCAAATTAATCAGAGCCGGCTGCACCAGTGCGCTGCGGCCCTGCACATCAAAATCAAGAACATCATTCATGCGTGCGAAATCCACCACAATGCCGCCACGATCAGCCACAGCACCGCCGGAGAGTCCTGTACCGGCTCCACGCGCCACCAGGGGAACAGCATGCTCAGCAGCCCAGCACATAATGCGCACGACATCATCGGCATGGCGAGGGAAAACGACGCCTTCCGGTAGCCCCTTATCAATGCCCGCATCAGCCTCGTAAGCGAGCAGCGCCGACCTATCGACAAATACCTGACCCTTTGGCAAGAGCGCCATCAATGAACGCCGTATAGTCTCCTTTAACATGACCTGTCCCTTCTTCCTGACATATGAACCTGGTGAGAAGCAGCTCTAGAGCTATCTTTGCAAATATCCTACCACACACCACTGCCAGAACGACGAAGGCTTGCATTTTCGATCTATGGGCGGTATAAGCTTTGAGAGAAGCTCTCAAGCACGTTGGAGCAGTTTTTTTGAAAGGATAAAGTAGCATGACCAGTTTTGCACAGGACATCAAGCCGCTATTTCGTGAGTTTGATCGGGATGAGATGGAGTTTGTGTTTGATCTGTGGGACTACAACGATGTACGCACACACGCCGATAACATCATTGAACGCATCGAAGATGGCAGCATGCCCTGCGACGAAGAATGGCCTGCCGAGCGCATCGCCCTCTTCCGCCGCTGGATAGACGAGGGAATGCCCGCCTGAGATATCTCTCATCAATCAACCCCAAATGTCGTAGTTGCGTGACTTTATCGCGCTGGTTCACCCTCCTCAATGGAGCAACCAGGCGCGATAAAGTCGTGCAACTACGACATTTGGGACACTATCTTAACATAGAAAGCCATGCTGGTACCACCATATCCTTAAACAGGATTGGGGATGGCAAATGGTACATCACCGTCTCCCCAGCCGGAAACCTGCCAACCCGTTCCCACTCCCCCGGCCTGCGTCGCCGTATCCACCAGCAATACCGTGCGCTCTGAGTCCAGGCTGAGTTGCTGACCATTTCGCTGGATCGAGAGATGATAAGAAACAAGCATCCAGACATAGAGATGCCGGTCGCTATACCGCGCACTCAATAGGCTTGGAACCACTGCCTGTGCCGTCTGCTTCAAATTTTGTTTCTGAATGACTGCACGCCATAAGGGGTCCATCCGATTATCGGCCTTGCTGCCAGGCAGGCGACCGTAGAAACGCAGCTTTGCGCCGGAAGAGAGCATATCCGTGCTGGCCTCTAACGTCCTGAAATCATTGGCATCAATATTTTCGTAGGTCGTCACAAACGCTGCCGCACATGCCTGCACATTCCCAAAATCCTGCTGTGTATGTCCCGAGTTCAGCCACTCTGAGGGCAGCATAGGCGTGGGGGTCGCCGTGGCCTTTTGACCTGGCGTAGATGTTGAGCCGCTGGCAGCATAGTTCATCTTCTGGGGGGTCGCCGTGCATTCTCCTCCCGGCATCGTCGGCAGAGGGGTCGCGGTCGGACGAACAACAACTGGCTTCGTTGGGGCCGCTGCCGGCGCGACAAAGCTTGCTGGGAGAAAGTTGGTTGCCAGCGGGACGGCTCCCAGGCTCCCCAGACACACAATCGCCAGCAGGAGCAACACGATTCGCAACGTATGCACCGCCTGCTGTCCCGAACCAGACGGCGCTGGCGGCGGAAACACGTCGTAGTTGTTGTTCTGCTGATTAGCGGCATACACCGTTGGCGGCTCCTGATATGTCTGCACCTGATCGCGGTTGTCAGTTGAATGTATCGTCATAGATATTCCCTTTTTCACAATCCACTCGTAGACCTGTTGCGGCACTGTCTCTTACCAGCGGAACGTGGTCAAAAGAAAAAGGCCAGCCAGATGATGCCGTACTAATTTCTGAGCGTTCCGGTATGCCTGCTGAGTAGCTCCATGCGCTTCATTTTTGATGTCGGAGTCGGGCCAGCATATTCAAACTCATTGCTCTCCTGCCCGTTCGGACCACCTTCTACCAGTTGGAACGATGCGACCGAACTGCGCCACTGCTCGGCAAGGGTCACGAGCGAGCCGACGCGCTCGGCGGTACTCAAGACCTGCGTGCTGGACTCATGGATACGCTGTGCAAAGACGTAGAGGCCCTCGATCATCGATTCGGCCAGAGTGACATGCTCCTGCGTGGCGCTTAACGCACTCTCTAGCATCCTTGCCTGTCGCTGCGTATCGGTATCCAGTTGATCCAATAGCTGATCGGTGTGTGGTACCGCATCCATGATTCTGATGCCACTGGCCCTATTCTCACCGTTGACGCGCTTCTCCTGGAGGTGTGACTGCGTACCCTGCACCAGATCAACGCTCAACTGCAAAATATCGCCGAGGCGCTGAATAAAGGCCACCAGTTTCTCCACTGTCTCCGTCGTCTCAGCAATGCGCAACATATGCGCCTCCGACGATTGCGCCAGCTCGATGGAGCGCTCGATCAGGTCGCGCGTCACCGTAATCACTTGATTGGAAGAATAGCGGGTCCATTTGATATGCTGGGCAAGTTCTTCTACCAGATAATTACAAACATCTGCAATAATACCGAGATCACCCGCAAAGATCGTTGCTTTCACCCGCAAATCGCCATCCATCACAGGAGATATTTCGCGTAAAAACTGCTGCAATTGACTGCTGAGTTGTGGTTCCTCTTTTCTGGGGGGGGCAACCGGCTCACTTGTCTGTTGCTTGATCGTATCGAGGAGCGCGTTGACTGTGCGGGCGAGCGTGGCAAGCTCGTTATCCTTCTGGACAACCGCCCGAACATCTTTCTTGCCTGCCATAAAGTGGCGGCAGACCATAATAATATCGGCAAACTGATCTTTCAGCGCTCGCTGCATCTGACGGAGCAACGCCAGTTCGCACCCTGCCGTGATCACTGCGCACAGCAGGCAGACAAACACAAAAAGCAGTGGATTCGCATGCATCACCTGCAAGGTGCCAATCACCGCGACGACGAGAATGACCGCCGCCGGGATCAGTGACGCAACCAGCAGCTCCAGATAGAGAAGCGACGTAAATTGCATGCTCAGCTTCTGATTCATACCCTGTTACTACCTTTCTCGGAAGCATCGGCGATGCTTTTATGGGTGGTACTCCGCCTGACGCACCGTTTCATCAAGCCTTCTTATGCCCGTCGCCTTTGACTGCTCACGCAACCGCTCTTTCATCTGTTGCAACTGGCTTGCCATCGCCATCATATGCATACGCGAGGTCTGCATCAGCGGGAGATCCGCATCTGTATCGACTGGGGCATACTCTTGTTGCTCGCTCTGCTCAAATACGCTCTCTTGCTGCGGCTCCTGCATGACTTCATATGGGTTCTCGTTGCTCAGCGGCGTATCAAGCTGGAGCAGCGCATCAACGACGCTGATCGCCTTCCCATCGGCATAGACAATCGACTCGGCCCCATCGTTTGCAATATGAAGCGCCTTCTGAGGAGCAGTGTCTTCAAAAGGCTGTTTGCTCTTCTCCAAAACTTCTTCATTGAACTCGGTTAACCCCGGCAACTCGCCCGTTGGAGCCTTCCGTAAGCGGCTCAACAACTGCTCTTTGCTTACCAGCATCGTCTCATCGGCACCACTGGCTACAATGCGCGTTCGTTCCTCTACAGGTGACTGCGAGACAACCAGCGAACTGGAGACCGTCGGGATCGGCACAATCCGGGTTACATCCTCAGCATACTCTGGCACCGAGGCCAACAGAGGTTGCTGCTGCTGAGGCGAGGGCAGGTAGAGATTGTTTTCCTGCCCCGTTGGCGGCAGCGAGAACATCTGCTTGACCTGCTGCACCAGCGCCACGGGAGCCGGCGTCTGAATACGCAAATCTAGCATCTGGCTGTAGGCATTAAGCAGCGCCAACGGCCTCTGAAAGCGGCGCTCCGGGTTGCGGCTCAGAGCGCGATTCAATACCAACTCTAACGAAGCGGGCATATCCGGTGCCAGTTCGCGCAAGGGCGGGAGCGGCTCTTGAACATGCTTTTCTGCAAGCGAGTAGTAGTCCTGTTCGGCAAGCACCGGTTGCCCACTCAACAGCTCACAGAGCAGTACTCCCAGCGAATAGACATCAGAACGACGGTCCGCCTCGGCCCCCTTCAAGACCTCTGGCGCAATATACTGCGGTTTCCCCAGATATGCACCTGTGATACTTTTCAGATGGTCAAAAGCTGCTGGCGTCTGACTCTCTGGCTCCAACCCCTTCTGGCGCAAGAGCGATTTTCGCCCCAACCCCGCTAACTGAATGGTGACGCTGTTCTGCAAGATGACGTTGGCAGGCTCTAAAAACTGATAAACCAACCCTTGCTCGTGAATATAATCAAGGACCGACGCCAATGGCGTTAATAGTTTCAGCGCCTCCTCGGGCGTCCTACGCTTATGCTGGCGCAACTGATCGGCCAGGGTCTCTCCCAGCAGATAGGGACCGATCAAATAGAGCAAACCATCCTGCTCACCGCTGCCAAAAAGAGGCAGGAGATAATGATGCCGCAAAGTGGCAAGACGCTGCGACTCCTGCAAAAAGCGCTCGCGAAAGTGGGATCGCTGCTCGGGTGCAAAGTCTTCTGGCAGAATCAGCACGGTAATGAGCAACTCCTGCACCTGCCATAGCTCTTGCGTCCTTGCCCGATAAGTGGCGGCAGCATCATCACATGCCAGTAATTCCTCCAGACAATACCCACGAATCATTTTCCCTATCAATCGATTGGCCGCTTGATTCATGAGGCATACACTCCTTTTCTGCTGGCTTCTGGCCCAGTCTGTGCTATAATTCTATTTGTGCTTTGTCGTGGCGTTATTAATATGATTGGCATGGCTCAACTTTTACATCTTATGCCGTTTTTCCCGCCAGCTGGCATTCTTACGACTCTCTATCATGACGAAGGAGAAAAATAGTAGCAAACAAGGATAGTATAAAGCTATTGTTTGCCGTAAACAGGGGAATATAGGGACAAATCAGCAGGACTGGCGAAAATTTCCCTCTATCGCCCTTTTATTTTGCGAGTAGATATCCTATGGTAAAAACCACCGCTAGCCACGTTCTACTAGAAGCATAGCAAATTAGAAATACAATATCGTATAAATAGAGAGATGCCCAGCTACTATTTCTCATCTCTACATACGGTAACCCGACTTCGCGAAATGGAACAGGAGATATAGAGTGATAAAGCAGACCATGATAACCTATGGCTTCCCGGAACTTGCTCCCCTTGCAACACCACTGGTGCATCATCTCCTCGCCCGGCAAGAAATACCCCTCAATTCACAACTGTTACGCGGCATCAATCTGCGCGAACGCAATATGCAGGTGTCGCAACAGCTCAATCAGAGCTGGCGGCTCTTTGAACAGCGCGTCTATGCAAAGCGTCAACACACCTATAGTCTGATGGCCTCTGCCATTCAAACCGATTGCACAACATCTCTGTCTTACGTTCACCCGCGCTGGTTTCGCGAAACACTCGGCGCACTCACGCCCTCGCCGCGCAAAGACAAAACGAAAGAGCATATCACCGGTCAGACCCTTTCTACCTGGCGCGAACGCAACCTGCTGCGCCACCACGCCTGGGGTCAGTGCGACGCACAAAGCGCGGCTGGCCTCCTCATTGCTCGCCAACTCGACGATACCCGTGAGCGCGGCTGGCTCCCCAGCATCATCGAGGCCGACGAACCCCACTGGTGGTGCTACAGCCAGGCTGCGCCCGTCAATGGCATCCCCTCCCCTATCGTACCCTGCCCCGTTCCGTTGCCATCGGATCTCCCGCCTGCAACACTCCTGTGGACACCCTGGGCCGGAGCAAGTTGGGATCTCTGCTGGCTCCAGATTGGTCTTTTCGGCGCTATCCGCTGGGCAGGTGCGACCCTCGCCCCCTACGGTCATGTTCAGTGGGATGTCAACGAGGCCGATCTCAAACAATGGGCGCCCGATCTTTTCACCGCACAGGACAACGCCTTTGAACAAACACAGGAGGTTGTCAATAGCCTTGCCAAATTTGTGTTACTGCGCTTGGCCCTCACGCAGAACTATTTTCCCATCACAACGTCCACCCCCCATGCGTTGATTAATCTCATAAGTTGAAAATGCTCCAGCCCAAAATCACTTTCCAGAGACAAAAAACATGAATTTGACTAGGTAATTTGTCATATTTATCTCCATTAGCCTGGATTTCTTCCTTTGCTTGTGTATCATTACTTTATAGTGGGGCCGAAAAAGACCCTCTAGAGCCTCGTTCCAGGCTCTGAACCATGTTATCATTATAGGGGCATAATGAGGCAATAATTTTTTCTGATTCGATCTCCCTCGAAAGCTGTATATGGTCGTGTCAAAAAAGGAGAAATCGCGGTAATGGTAATTCCAGACAACAGAATCTCATCCCCGATCTGCCAGGAACCACTCGTGAGTGTTAGCGACATCCAGTGGAATACCAAACAACATACCGTTATGGTCGGGAGGGCTACAGTCGGGCTGACGGCAACCGAATATCGTTTACTGTTCCCCTTACGCCACGGGTCGCCCGTGACGTATGCTGATCTGGCCTGGACAGCATATCAATATAGGCTGGATGAAAAGGTGAGAACGATGATGGATAAACACATCGACCGTATTCGTGGCAAGCTACGAGGCACGGGTATCTACGTCTATTGCGTGCTGGGCTATGGATATCTGCTTCTGCCAGAACCTCCATTCGACTAAGCTTTAATATCCATTTTTATCAATCTTTCCTGTTCGTTGGCGCAGGAGCGGCCTGCTGATTACATCCGCTCCTGCGCCAATATTTTTCCAGACTTCCAGAGCATCCCCCGATACGATGGACATTCCAGATTCTATCTCCATGTTTTCCCAACAATAAGAATAGAACAATATGTATTGTACAGAAGATGAAATATGAAAAACAGGGGTAGTAAGGGACAATTATTGAGGAAAGGAACTTTTTATTCGCTCTCCACAACATCCTCTATCTGTTGCTCTTCGTCGCTTGCCGTGGTCGCATCGTTCTCCAGCAAAATACAGGCTCCCACGTTGTGCGGATCTTCTCCTGGTTTCGCCGGGGAAAGCCATGCCAGCAGGCGCAGTAGCCAGGCATTGGGGATAGGAAGGTGCAGGCGCAGGCCCTCTGTAATTATCGGGAGAAACTCAGCAGTGGTCCAGCCGAGCAAGCGAAAAAAATCCATCCCGCCTGGTGGCGAAAAATGCGTGTGGACGCTCTCATTGGAGAGTGTGTTCCATCTTCTCTCATCCTCCTGCAACATACGCGGCGTCACAAACTCGGCAAGCCACCAGCGCAGGCTATCCTGTGCATGCAGATCGGTAGCCAGTTGAGCTACCTGCTCCACCGTCAAATAGACCAGCAACCCTTCAGCAATGACAAGCGCCTGCTGCGCCTCCGCGCTCACACGTGCAAAGAGGCCCAGACGTTCATCTTTGTTGAGAATATCCAGGGGGACGCGCTCTAGATAGCAGACGGGCTGGAACTCGGCCAGCTTTTCCGTTTTATAGGCGAGGACGTGAGGCAGGTCGATCTCAATCCAGCGCAGCGAGGAGGGCAGTTCCAGACGATAGGGGCGGGTATCCAATCCAGCCGCCAGATTGATCACCGTGTCGATCTTCTCTTCTTCCACCAGCCGCATAATAATCTCATCATACACACATGTTCGCAGCACAATGGGCCATGTTTTCTCGTCTCCGCCCGGCATCGCGCTTACTATCTCCGCCCCCCGCTCTCCTGCTAACAGACGTGCATAGGGATCACGGAAACGCGGCTTCGTCTGCTCGCTTTCAATGGCGCGGCAACAGGCCGTCATGCGGGCTGTGTCAAACGAATCCTGGATCAACGGCGTTTTAGCTGTTTCTTCCATGCTCAATCACTCTCAATGTAAAAACTGGTGCAAATCTGGCAGAAAACTAATGTGCATAAAAGAGGAGAGCAGGAAGAACACAGCAAGCATGAGCAGCAATAAGATGAGGACAGGCATTGGCGAGGTCATGGTATTGGTCATGACGACGCTCTTCGTCGTATGATTATAGCCTCTATAAATGACCAGCGAGCCTTTGTAGCGTCTTCCCCACAAAGAGATGGTATCACCAATTGAGATATTCGCTCCCTTGAGATAGCCCTCCATACGCGCATCCTGTTGCACACCATCGCTGCTGTTGCGAATACGCAAAGTGGTGACGTTGATCTGTCGCTCTTTATTTGCCGGCATAGTATCGTTCGGCATTGGAAAGATGGCATCGACCAGCGCTTTCCCGAGGCCACTATTCCGACGAATTTCATGCTGCGATTGCACCAGAACCAGCGTTCCCGAAATATCTGGTGGACGTTTGGGGAAGCCACGCGGCAGGCTCTCAC
>JAICIM010000337.1 GCA_025928885.1 Ktedonobacteraceae bacterium
TCCCGCTGAATTTTGGGATCTACAGACGAATATACCTCTTTCATGTACAGAGATCATACATCATAGGATACTCCGGTGTATGGGGCATATGCCCCATTTCGTCCTGCTGTAGCGGCTTTTTCAAGAGTAAAATGAAGAGAAGGACGGCCTGGGCAGTCTTTGCCCGATGCCGTCCTTCTAGATCCTCAACAGCTCCTATCCTTCACGTTGGAAGGGGGCGAGGTGTTTATCGAAGTGCCTCTTGATATAGGCGTGATACTCGCTCAGATGCTCACGCAAGACACGTTGCAGGCGATCGCCGTACGTGTCGAGCACAGAGCCAAAGGTGACATGCAGAACCTGGCGGGCATCAAATTGATTGAGCAGGTCCGGCAACTGCGCATCTGTCAGGTCGGTGGAGGATGGCACCTTATCCAGAGTGGCCGAGACGTGATAGGTTTTACGATCCGTCTCATACCGACCGCGTGTAAAATCTAAGATTTCGCGGAAAAATGGGGTATCGACCGACGCAATCAGGCGCAACGCCTCTAGATAGCTCGTGCCAGCTGTCTTGAGATGCACCAGCCCGCCCGTGTAGCGCATGGCAATTGGGTAGACCTCGAATTTGTCTGAGCCGGTGTGCAGGCTGAGCTTGTAGCTATTACCGAAGTAACGCATAATGCTGGCATGCCCGGCAATGTTCTGCTCCAACTCCTGTACATCTCCAATGTAGCCCACGCCCTTCTCAAAGCGTCCCACAAAGCGCGGCGCAAGGCTGACAAATGGCACGTTCAACCGCTTGAGTTCGGAGGCGATATAGAAATGCTCGGCCAGATCGGTCGTCGTCCCGGTCTCGTCAACCGACATCTCCATCTCGAATGGCAACGATCCGGCCACCTCGTGCAAACGCTGCGTCATACGCGCCGTATGAGCCATAGCTCCACCATATTTCGCGATAGCTTTGAGCAGCGTGTGCTCATCAAATGTAATCGCAAATTGATCGAGATCGAAGCGTTTAAGATAGCGGGCCTGGGCATCCTGAAGGGAACTCTGGAGATCGTGCCAGGGGAGCGCCTCCGCTTTCTGGCGTAACGTGGCATCGTCATCGGTTTCGGTGGCGTCATCGACGTAATCGCCTGGATCGATGGTGTAGAACGAGTAGCCAGCCTGCACAAACGGCTCGATGTCTTCCAGCGTCTTCATATGGTCAGCATCCGCGCCCCAGGCGTCGCGCCATCCCGCCTCAAACGCCCCCCACATCGCATCGTCTACCACATTTTGCGGCGTGCGACCGGTGCGCGTATTCTCACGGACAGATTGTTGCGCGTAGAGAGGCGCGACACCTGTGCCGCGTATGGCCTGCACATGCCCCGGCGTGGCGATGCCGAGACGGTCTCCAAAGCCCGCCGTGGTCTGCAAACCGAGGACAGTTGGGCGCAACCATGCCAGACGTTGCCGCAGGACACGCGCATTCTCAGGAGTCAGCGAGCAGAGCAGCGCACCATCCGCCTGTTTCTCTCCGACAAAGCCCGCATCGTTGCCGACCACCACCAGCTTTCTTTCGCCCGGCACCGAGGTCGTGACCAGCGCGTAGGTCGTGCCTTCCACGGTCACGACCGATTCGTTAATTGTCGGAAGATTCAGATGTTGAAGCATGATTAAGCCTCCAGTTTATAGGTCTGCTTTGCCAGACGATACGCCATATCAACGACCATCTCCGCCGCGTCGTCCTCATCAACAACGCCACGCACAGTCAGACCTGCTAGCCAATCGGCACTGGCCCGTCGCCACAGATCATGGCGAGCAGGAATTGAGGGGTAGGCACGTGTATCGTCGTTAAAGCCTGCTGTATTGTAGATGCCCGCCGTCTCCACAACGTTCTCAAAGTAGCGGTGAATACCGTTCCAGCTATCGAAGAACCACCAGGGCGGCCCCAGTCTCAAAGCGGGATAATGTCCGGCCAGAGGTGCAAGTTCGCGGCTATATGTTGTCTCGTCAAGGTTAAACAGAATAATGGTCAGGTCGCGCTCCCGCCCGTACAGATCGAGCAGCGGCTTGAGATTGTGGGTAAACTCGCTGGCAGTCGGGATATCGGCACCCATGTCACGCCCGAAGCGTTCCAGCAGCGCCGGATTATGGTCGCGCGAACTGCCGACGTGTATCTGCATCACCAACCCGTCCTCGACACTCATCCGCGCCATCTCGATCAACATATGCCCGGTGAAGCGCTGCGCATCATCCGCACTCGCATCTCCACGCAGCGCCCGCTGGAAAATGTCGTCGGCTTCGCGCTCGCTCAAGCGTCCGGTGTAGGCGGTCAG
This sequence comes from Ktedonobacteraceae bacterium, assembly GCA_025928885.1. Classification (GTDB taxonomy): domain Bacteria; phylum Chloroflexota; class Ktedonobacteria; order Ktedonobacterales; family Ktedonobacteraceae; genus JAICIM01. Next base: position 2,301 of record JAICIM010000337.1, read on the forward strand.
GGCGGCATGATCGGTGGCGGTAGCTCCCATCTCTTTGAAGAAGTGACGCCGCTGTTCGAGGGCCGCAATATACGTGCGATAGTTCGTCACGCCCACCCCCGAAACCTGGCTCAACAACTGGATGTTCTCAGCAAAACCACCCATGCCGATATTGACGACTGCATCCGGGCGAAACGTGGGAATGATGCGCCCCTTCCAGCCCGACTCGCGGATACGCTGATGCTCTTGCAACGTGGCGGTCGCGGCATCGGTCGTCGCCAACACCTCTATCTTAAAGCGCTCAAACAACTGGCGCGGCTGAAACTCCGGGCTATGCAGCTGCTTGTCGATAGCATCGTAGATGGCCTGCGCGTTGGCCGAATTGATTTTCGCATCAATGCCAAAGATATCGCGCAACTCATCGCGCAACCACAGATTCGACGGCGTGCCACGGAAGAGATACCAGTGATCGCAGACGATCTGCCAGATTTTGCGGTGATCCCGCTCCACAGGCTTACCATCTTTGCGAGGAATGCCCAGTTCCTCCAACGTGATGCCCTGCGAATAGAGCATGCGGAACACATAGTGGTCGGGAATAATCAAGAGATCAACTGGCGTTCCCCAATCATAGCTACTAGCAGCCAGCAAACGCGGGTCAACATGTCCATGAGGGCAGACCAGGGGAAGCTCTTTCACACGCTGATACAAGCGACGCGCAACCTGCAATTGCGCGGGATCAGGCGAAAAATAGCGATCCTCTATCAATGAACTCATTCATTCCATCTCCTTTCACGAGAGGCGACATCCTTGTCGAGAAAATAGTAATGCATTACTATTACGTGTCAATTCTCCCCTATTGTATCCAATAGACATAGACCACCGCCACTCTTGCCTCTACCAAACGCGTAATGATAATGCTTTGCAGCTGTTGCAAACAAAAGCGCTAAAAAAATATAGCGAGCGACAAGCTCAAGGCCGCGTCGCTCGAAGATCCAACACCTATCCCTTCAAACCTCGACAAGCACAAGGCATTGTCGCTAGATGCTTACCCTTTCAAGCCGCTTGTACTTGCTCCTTCAATCAACAAACGCTGGAAGATCAGGAAAAAGCCAATGATAGGAATAAGCGAAAGCACAGACATAGCGAATAATTGACCATAGGCAGAATTGCCCGTACTATCCAGGAAGAGGCGCAACGCTACCGGGACAGTATAGAGCGACTCGTCGTTCAGAAAGATCAACTGTGAGAAGAAATCGTTCCAGGTCCAGATGAACGTGAAAATAGCTGTCGTCACCAGCGCGGGCAGCGAGAGCGGCAGGATCACGCGCCAGTAGAAACCAAACAGGCTGCACCCATCCATTTTCGCCGCCTCGTCCAGTTCAGTCGGGATGCCACGAATAAACTGGATCATCAGGAAAATGAAAAAAGCGTCGGTCGCGAAGAACTTGGGGACCACCATCGGCAGGAACGTATTGATCCAGCCCAAATTTTTGAACAGAATGTACTGCGGCACAATCAAGATGTGGTGCGGAAGCATAATCGCACCCAGCATCAAGACGAACCAGAACGCGCTATATTTAAAGCGCAAACGGGCAAAAGCATAGGCGGCCATCGAGCATGAGATGACGTTGCCAATCACGGCCCCCACACAGACCAGAAACGAATTGACAAAGAAGACGGCGAAGGGATAGTCGAGCGCACTCCATCCATCCGTGAAGTTGTCAAGCGTCCACTGCGACGAAAACAGGCCCGTGTCGGTAAAGATCGCGTCCTGCGGCTTGAAAGAGGCGCTAATCATCCAGATCAGTGGGTAGATCATTACGACAGCGCCAGCCAGCACAACCAGATGGCTCAGGATGTGATTGAGTCTTTTGTTGTACGATTTCTGTCGTGATTTTACAGGAGCTTTGCTCTCGGATAGGCCAGTAATCATTAGCTACCTCTTCTCATCCGCATAGAACACCCAGTAGCGCGAGGTCACAAAGGCCAGCGAAGTGAACAGCGCAATGGCAATCAGCAAGATCCACGCCATCGCCGAAGCATAGCCCATATGCAGCGAACCAAAGCCTTCCAGGTACGTGTAGAGCGTGTAGAACAGGGTGGTATCGAGCGGACTACCCGAGCCACCGCTGATGATAAAGGCTGGCGTGAATGCCTGGAACGCGCCAACCATCTGCAACACCATGTTGAAGAAGATCAGCGGCGTAATCATCGGTACGGTAATGGAGAAGAAGCGCCTGATTGCTCCGGCCCCATCCGTTGATGCCGCCTCATAATATTCCAGCGGGATCTGCTTCAGCCCGGCCAGGAAAATAATCATGGGCGAACCAAATTGCCAGACCGAGAGAATAATCAGCGTCGAAAGGGCATATTGCGGGCTGGCAATCCAGCTCGTCTCAATCACAATACCGAAGACGCGCAACACCTGATTGACCAGCCCATCGGCATCGAAAAGTTGTCGCCAGAGAATCGCAATTGCCACGCTACCACCAAGCAAGGAGGGGACATAGTAGATGGCGCGATAGAGGCCAAGCCAGCGCAGCCCCTGCTTGAGCAACAGCGCGATCAGCAGCGCAAACACGATTTTCAGTGGCACGGAGAACACGACATAGATCAATGTCACCTTCACCGAATTCCACCAGCGTGGATCATGCACCATGTCAATATAGTTCTGTACGCCGATCCATTGGGGGATGCCGATCAGGTTATATTTGGTAAACGACAGGTAGAGCGAGCCAAGCACCGGCCCAATCAGGAAGACCAGCATCCCCAGGAACCAGGGGAGCAGAAAGAGATAGGCTGCAAAATTCTCTTTCTTCCTCAGCTTACTACGAATGCGAGGACGCTTGCGTGCAGATGCCATTGCTGGCATCTGCTGCACTCTGGTAGAAGGAAAAGCCATCGAGCTGCCTCCAATGTTCTATGCTTGCGCCAGCGCCTTCTGAGAGTCGCTCATAAACGTCGCAGCGCCAGCCGAGATGGAAGTCTTGCCAAAGCTGACCGCCTGCGAGACACGGCCCAGCGCGGTCTGAATATCGCCTGCACCTGCCGGGTCCAGCACGTTTTTCGGACGATTCTGATCGCTCTTCGCCAATTGATCGAGGAAGGCCGTCTCCGCTTTTTGCGCACCGGTGAGCGTTGGATTCAGCGTCGCACGTGCTTTCTCTCCGCCTGGCACGCCGCGATCCAGCCCCAGCGCTTTGACGCCACCTGGATCGTTAATAATAAAGTCGATAAAACTGGCCGCTTCCTTCGTGTATTTCGTTTTGGCTGAAATGCTCATCAGCATCGACGCTTTGAGATATTGCCCAGGCTGTGGTCCCGTTGGTACATTCTGGAACATCAATTGATGTTTGGTCAACGCCTGATAACTTTCAAACTGGTTGGAGTGAGCGGCACTGAAGACGACCTTTTTCTCGATGAGCAGAGAGGTCGCCGGGCCGCTGGTGGAAGAGACCGTTGCCTGCACGGCGGCAGGTGCGCAGGCTCCTGACTGGCGCAATCCGCTCCAATAGTTGAACCAATCGCCAATATCCTGCGCATCGTAGCCCAGCTTGCCATCAGTCGTGAACACCTCTTTGCCGCGCTGGCGCAGCCAGATTTCAAAGACCGCGATATCCCCGCTAGCATCGACTGTGCCAGAAATACGGTCCTTTGCCAGCGCTTTCGAGATCTCGCTCGCATAGGTTCCGAACGCATCCCAGGTCATGTTCGCCGGAGGAGCTGCCACACCCGCCTGCTTGATGAGATCGGCATCATAGATGAAGCATTCGTAGTTGCCACCAAGAGGAATACCATAGACGATCTTATTGTCTTCGCTACTGGCAAGCAGGTTTTGATCGAAATCAGAGAGGTTGATCGTCTTGTCAGCGATAATGCTGGTCATATCGAGGAGCAGGTTCTGTTTGACATACTGCGAGACATATTTCATGTCCATCTGGATCAGATCGGGAATCGTCCCACCCGCAATCTCGGTGCTGAGCTTATTCCAATAGGAGCTGAAATCCGTGAACTCCGAGTGAATATCGATATCGGCATGAGCGCTATGGAAGAGGTCGATCGCTTTTCTGGTGAGCTTGTTGCGCGAGGCTGGCCCCCAGAAAATAAGTTGTAGGGTTTTAGTTTGAGCAGGGGTCGCCGTGTTGCCACCGCCACCACAGCCAGCAACGCCGAATAGAGCCAGACTTGCCAGACCACTCAGTCCCATCTGACATACTTGCCGTCGGTTGTAAGAAATAGCACGCATGAAACTGTTCTCCTTCTCTGAGCCTCTCGTAGGCTTGTCTCGACAACGAAAATCAGGGACAACAGTGTCTATTTGCTTGCGGTCATTGCAAACAACAGACACAAATGCAAAAACAGCGAATGCTTTTCTTCAAAAGATGATAACGTTTACTCTTTAACGACAAAAAAACTCTTCATTTTCACCCGCGCGGGCTGGCGCAAAACAGGGTATGGTTAAAAAGCGTGATTAGAGTTTGCGTGTACTTTCTCGTATGACGAGATCGGGTAACAGGATACGTTGATGAAGTTCCATTTCTGGATTGTTTAAGAGATCAACCAGATATTTTACAGCTATTGCGTCCTGTTGCGCAAACTTAAAATGAATGGTTGAGAGCGGTGGATCGGTATATGCCGAGAGTTCGGCGTTGTCAAAGCTCAATACTGAGATATCGTCCGGTACGCGGCAGCCATGTTCGCGTAAGGCACGCAAGACGCCCAGTGTCATCGTATCGGAACCAACCAGAATCGCTGTGAAGGGTTCGCCGGTGGCCAGAATACGGCGGGCAGCATCATATGCGCTGCGCATGGTATAGTCAGCGCCGTCAACAGGGCCAGGCTCCAGACCGTGTTGACGCAGCGTGGCTTCCCAGGCAGTGCGACGCCAGAAACCATTAATCAGACGCTCGGCAGGTGGAATTGCGGCTATCTGCCGATGCCCCTGGTCGATCAAATATTCAACCGCCATACGCGTTGCATAGACCTGATCGAAACCAACCCAGGCCAGCCTGGAATCCGGCGCATAGTCACGACGCACAATCGGCATCCCATCACTGACCGCCAGCAGTTGCTCGTCCGTAATGCGCAACGTGGGAGCATACATAATCACGCCATCGGTCAGGCGTGCAGCGGCATTGTTGAAGGCAAGACCCAGATCGTCCACATCCGTCGTGGTCACCAACAGGCCATATCCGGCGTCTTTGGCGGCATAGGCCATATTTTTGATCGAGTCGGCAAAACGCCCTCCATGCAACACGTCAACAACCAGTAATTCCAGCGTATAAGAGCGATTGGTTGTCAACATTTTCGCGACTTTATTGGGCGTATAATCCAGATCGTGAACGGCCTGCAAGACCCGCTTACGCGTGCTGCGTGCCACCGTATCGCTCTCGTTTAAGACGCGTGATACGGTCTGATACGAGACGCCAGCCTGTTGCGCAACGTCGCGAATCGTGACCTTCTTTTTTTTCAGTACCATGCCAGCCTCAACATGTCCATTTGCA
>JAICIM010000571.1 GCA_025928885.1 Ktedonobacteraceae bacterium
AGATTTGGATGTCTCAGTATAATATTTTTGTACAGAGAAACATCTAAGATGTCGTTGCATGAGTTTATTCATGGAGGCGGAATGAGCATTTCTCTGCTAAAGTGCAAACGTGGCAAGCGAGGAGAATGTGAGACATAGCTCTACCGAAACATATTATGGTCTCAGTTGAAGAGTATCTAAAAATTGACGAGGACAGTTACGAGGCGCGATATGAGTATATCGACGGCGATATCAGAATGCTTGCTGGAGGTACGAATAATCATTCAAAGATTGCCGGAAATATCACCACCATTCTGAATAACTTGTTGTCTGAAAGTACATGTAGCGTTTATACTTCAGATGGACGCGTACAACTCTCCACATCGCGCTATGTGTACCCCGACATTACGGTCAGTTGCGACGAGCGAGAACAGGGCAGCGACAAAACGCTACTCTACCCACGCCTCATCGTAGAGGTACTTTCTCCCGGCCCAGAAACCTATGATCGTGGCAATAAGTTGCGCTACTATCGAGAATGCCCGACGATTCAAGAATATATGCTCGTAGACTCGCAACAGCCGTTTATCGAGGTGTTCAAACGCGAAGAGAACAACTTCTGGACCTATCACGCATTTGAAGCGGGCGATATCGTGGAACTGGCGTGCCTGGATGTTCGCTTTCCAGTCAGCGAGGTTTACCGCAAAGTCAAATTTCCCGACACGCGCCCAGCAGAGCCGCCCGATCAACGGGATATATAGTATCCCACCATACCGCCCATAAAATGATCGGTCACATGGCAATGATAGAGCCAGGTGCCGGGATTGTCCTCAACATAGTCAAATGTCTGCGTCATGGCGGGGCCGATACTCACCGCATCGGTAAAAGCTCCATTTAGTGACCAGCGATGGCCGTGCAGGTGAAAGACGTGAAATTCTGATCCCAGCGCCATGATGCGCCAGCGTACACGCTCACCCACCTTCGCCTCGAACGTCGGGGTGTTGCCCAGAAAAGCATAGCCATTGAAGCAGTCGAAATCCTGACTGATCTGTGGCACATCTGCCTCAACGAAATCGTGGAAGCAGAGGATAAATTCGCGATCGACGCGCGGCGTTTTGCTATCGATCACGACAATCATACCGAATAGCCCCAGCTCTGCCCCAAGCTCCATAATGCCGTTCGAGACCCCTCCCATTTCTTTCCCACTCGTGCTGGTGCTGCCCGCGATGGTTGCAGGCATAGCATGATCGTGATAGGGCCAACTGCCGACAGAGCTGGCGACCGCCTTCCATTCATAGGTGAACGTCTCGCCAACCTTGAGGGCCGTCCCAGGCTTCGCCGAATCATGTGCTCTCCACGATCCATCGTTCTCCGGCGTATAGAGCAGGCCGTGAGGGTGCATGCTATGACTGAAGCGATAATGGGTGTCGTTATTGCGAAAATGCACGCGAATCGTATCGCCCACCCTCGCCCGCAGCACAGGACCAGGGATGCCCGAGTTCGCACCGATAGAGCCATCAGCAGACAACGGCTGCTTCCACCCGAGCGTATAGGCACGATATCCAATGGCCCAATACGAACTCTCATTGGCGGCATAGTGCGTTCCCGACATCGCATCAACACCGGTCGGCACCAGATTGTGATAGAACGAATCAGCCTGTATCCAATATTCGCGGAGCTGACCACCCGCCGCCGAATCGGTTGATGTCGCAAGCGAATTCGCATCTGAGCAGGAAACAGCCAGTACGCCGGTTGCCGCCCCCTGAAAGAAGAGGCGGCGCGTAAAGCCTCCTCTCGCGTTTTTCTCAGTTGTGCTTTTGCCGTTATATTTTTCTTTACCCCGAAAATAGCGCAAAACCACTGTTTCACCTCTTCATCAAAGAAACATATCATAGAGAAAGGACAGAGCATTGTTGCTGCTCTGTCCCAATGCGCCCAACGGCGCTGAACGATGTGCTGAAGGCTCTCTTTAGATCGGTTCGCCCGTTGCAGGATTCAGGTACAGATGGACGTTTTGTGGCCTTCCCCTGAAGTCGAACAGATTGGTGATGCTTCCCGCACGCTCGTCGAAGGAATGGTCGCCGATGCGGCCAACCCGCCAGTTGTCCTCAATGAAGCGCAGAATAGAAGACTGGTCGCTGACCGTATGGGCCACATAGTTTTTCTGGGCATACGGCGAAATGACCAACAGGGGCAGGCGCGGACCATAGCCGCAACGACCCTCATAAGCCGTTTGCGCCGCTTTTCCACATACACCTGCACCTGTCAGCGCGTCGGCGCTACTCTGCGATGGGTTAACTAGCGGAGCCATCACATGATCGTACCAGCCGTCCGAGTCGTCATAGGCGATGACCACAGCGGTCGAACTCCATTGCGCACTCTTCTGAAGCTGGTTGATCGTATTCACCACAAATGTCTGCTCATCAAGCGGATCAGAATACCCTGCATGCCCATCCTGATATGCTTGTGCTTTCAAGAAACTGACCGCAGGCTGATGCCCGGCGTTGACCGCTGCCCAGAAATCTTGCAGATCGTACTGGTGGTTGGCCTGATCGCTCTGACCGATCATCGCAGTTGAGGACGGCGGCAGATGATGAGGATTGGCGGTCGATTTGTAATACTGGAACGGCTCATGATGGGGACTATAATCCGTGATGGTTGCGCCACCGATGTTCTGACGCGTTGAGCCGCAAACCGCGACGCCATTATTGGTGGCCGTTGGCTTAAAACCACCCTCAAACCAGCCCCAGGTGACGCGCTTTGTATTGAGCAGATCACCGATATTTTTGCCCGTCAAACCAACGATATTGCCATTAGTCGTAGAACAATCGTCGTAAATCGGATCAGAATCGCCGATCAGCGTTCCGTCAATCACATTACTCTGCGACGAATCAGCCGTCACCCCGTGCGTCTGGCCCGACACGAGATTGATTGCGCCAGGAGTTGACGGCCCATAGATGCTGTCGAAGAAACTATCGCTCATGGCATAGTTCTGCGCATAGTTCCAGAGCGCCGTTACCGTGTTGCCGTCAAAATAATCCATAACCAGCGTTTTGTCTTTACAGTTTCCACCAGCCGTAAACTGGACAAACTTATCGACATGTCCGTTATCATAGGCTTTCTGCTCATCTGTATAGCCGTGATCCTGGTCGCAGGTAAGCGCCTGCGAACGATCCAGCCGTTGTGGATTGGCGGAATTGGGATTATGCGTGAGCAGGGCGGGCGTCAAACCATTCACGTGCGGCGTTCCGCGTTTCGCATGAAAAGCTGGTTCCCCAGAGGGATTAGTAGCGTTTGGATAAACACCGAAATAATGATCAAATGAAACATTCTCTTGAAAAATAACGACCACGTGCTTAATAGGCGTGGTGGTGGGAGCATCGCCCGACAGGCCAGTTTGCCCGGCAGATGCGGTAGCGAAGAAACCTGCGCCGAAGATCGCTACAGCTAATGCCACAAACAGGGTGAGAGCATTACGCCAATGCTTTTTCATGAGCGGTTGATCCTCTTTCTCGCAAAATAGATGCTATCTCTCTGAGAGATTCATAAAGCTAGAGGTGCTCTTCTCCCCATATTTCCAGGCTACAATGTTAGTTCTAAGGAAATATACCCTGCGTTCCATTTCCCTTTATCTATTCGCTTTGCTATGATATCTCCCATTTATAGCAAGTGACTGCAAGTAGCCCATATTGATTATACGCTCTATACTATTAAATTACCACTAACTGCGTGTTAAGATAATTATTTCTAACCAGCTTACCACCTTAACATTCCGTTAAACGGCTTGAATTTTGGCTCCTCCGTTTCGTAGTTGCGCGGCATTATTTAGCCTGGCTCACCCTTCTCAAATGTGGCCCCAGGCGCGATAAAGTCGCGCAACTACGAAATTTATTTTTTATTATATTATTTCGGCAATTTCTACTTTTATATCATCGCGCTGATTGAGCATATGAGCTACGTAGCGCCCGATGATGTCCGTCTCCAGGTTGAGCAGCATGCCCGGCGCGGCCTCCCCTAGATTGGTATGCTCGCGGGTGTAGGGGATGAGCGCAAAGGAGAAGCGATCGTGTTGTCGATCAATGACGGTCAGGCTGACGCCATTGAGGGCTACAAAGCATTTGGGGACCACATATGGACGTAAATGAGATGGTAGTTCCGCCTCGCAGTAGCGCTCGATGCCCTCATCTCTGGTGAGAAGCACACGCACCGTCGCCTCTATATGCCCCTGAACCATATGTCCGCCGATACGCTGATTGGCAGCAAGCGAACGCTCTAGATTGACACGTGCTCCTGGCTGTAATGTTCCCAGGCGTGTGCAGCGCAACGTCTCGGGGATAGTATCGACATGAAACCAGTCGTTACCGCGATCAATGACGGTGAGACAGGTGCCATCGACCGCGACGCTATCTTTATGCACAACATCCGATAGGCCCGACGGTGTGGAGATTACCAGCCCGGTCGGCTCGATACGCACCAGCGTGCCTACCTCTTCAACGATCCCTGTAAACATGTTTGCTCCTTCTTTTGTTTAAGATCCTGTATCGTCAACGCCATCTCTACCGCAGCTTCGGCACACTCAACGCCTCGCACGATCCGCTCCTCTGCCTGTTGCTGCGTTTCGGCGCAGATTACCCCAAAAATCACGGGAATA
>JAICIM010000747.1 GCA_025928885.1 Ktedonobacteraceae bacterium
CCTGAGCCGATCTGGGTTGCCAGCCTGATGCGCTGTGCCTCGCCTCCCGACAGGCTCATAGCGGCTCGATCCAGCGTGAGATAGTCGAGGCCCACATCGATCAGGAATTGCAGGCGGGCGCGAATCTCTTTCAACACCTGTCGCGCAATGAAGCGTTCACGTTCGCTCAACGTTCCCTGTACTAGCAGCTCTTTGGGGTTGATCTTTGCCAGCGGATCACCCAACGCATTTGCTTTGCCGTTGCCGTTTTTCTTTTTGCTGGCTCCAACTGCCGGAGTGGGAGCGCTGGCGACTCCGTTTTCGGCCTCCAGCTCCTGGAAGAAGCGCTGAGCCAGGGTGATAGAGAGGCGGCTCACCTGGACGATATTGCGCGATCCCACCGTGACCGCGAGTGCCTCTGGTTTCAGACGAGCGCCACGACAATCGGGGCAGAGACGAGACGACATGTAGCCCTCAATCTCCTCGCGCACGCCCTCGCTGTCGGTCTCGCGATAGCGGTCGTTGAGCGTCGTAATCACGCCCTTAAAATGCACGATATGGGTGCGGGTATGGCCCTGCTGGTTGGTATAGCGAATGGTCAACGGTTCGGGTGAGCCGTTGAGCAGCATCTCCCGGATCTCTTCGCTTAACTCCTGCCAGGGCGTTTCCAGGCCGAAGTCATAGCGATGGGCCACCGCCTCTAGAATTGTGCGATACCATGTGCTGCCATTCACGACTTTGCTCCAGGGGGCGATGGCACCCTCCAGAATGCTCAATTCGGGATGCGTCACGACCAGTTCAGGATCGATCACCTGCTGCATGCCTAGACCCGTGCAGGTCGGACAGGCACCGTGTGGGCTGTTGAAGCTGAACGTGCGTGGCGCGATCTCTGGCAGGCTGATGCTGCAGTAGACGCAGGCCGCCTTCTCTGAAAAGAGGATCTCTTCGCCGTCCACAACTGAGACCAGCACAACGCCGCTGCCAAGCTTGAGCGTCGTCTCCAATGAATCGCTGAGGCGCTGCCTGAAGGCCGGGTCAACGTCGTCATGGAGCGTTGGGAGCGGTTCGTCCTGTTCGCTCTGTGGCAGGTTGTTCCCTGCATTGACATCATAGAGCGAGGGCCGCTCGGCCACACGCCTGAGCTGGGGGTGCGACGAACTGCCATCAGAGGCATCGGATGCGTGCTCTTTTTTGCCCTTGCGGATAACCAGGCGATCAACGACGACCTCGATCGTGTGCTTTTTCTGCTTGTCCAGTTCGATCTCTTCGCTCAGATCAAGGATCTTGCCATCGACGCGCACGCGGACATAGCCAGAACGTCTCATTTCTTCAAAGATGTTTTTGTACTCACCCTTGCGTCCCTGCACGAGAGGGGCCAGCAGGAGGATACGCGTACCCTCACCCAGGCTCAACACTGCATCGACGATCTGTTGCAGCGTTTGCTGGCTTACTTCGCGTCCGCATTGAGGGCAGTGCTGATGTCCGATGCGGGCGTAGAGGAGACGCAGGTAGTCATAAATCTCAGTGACGGTCCCGACGGTCGAGCGTGGGTTATGAGTCGCACCCTTCTGGTCGATCGAGATGGCCGGTGAGAGGCCATCGATATGATCCACGTCCGGCTTTTCCATCTTGTCCAGAAATTGCCGGGCGTAGGCCGAGAGCGACTCAACATAGCGGCGCTGTCCTTCGGCGAAGATCGTATCGAAGGCCAGGCTACTTTTACCAGAACCGGAGAGGCCGGTAATCACCACCAGCTTATCGCGGGGAATGGTCACATCAATATTTTTTAAATTATGTTCGCGAGCGCCACGAATTACAATTTTATCTAGGGACATAAAATCCAACCATCCGTCACTGTGAAACGTTACAATATGTATGAGATACGTGCAAGTTACCAGCGAGCGTATAGAGATGTATCAGAGAATGCCGCAGCGCTGGTTTCTTGCGGCAAGATTTGAGAAATAAACAGCATACAGAAAAGCGTATGATGCAAACAAACGTTCCACCTAACACTACTATACTGCGCCCTTTCCGTCAAGAGGTAATGGGATATGCAGATGCTCACAGAGTAATTGTATGCTTATGAGAGAGTGCAGAAGCATGCTCTATTGAGTGCCGTAACGAATACCGTATTCCTACTATAGAACAACCAGGAGATAGCAAATAATTCCTAAAAACAGATGTGAATTTACGAATTATAGCCTATAAATAGATGAGCCATTTGTTAGAATGGTCTACAATAGAATAGGTTGGACGGGCAGAAATCAGGTTTGTCGTTGATTGTCTGTCTTGCTGCTCAATGGAGCAAGCAGGGTATGCGTAAGGAAAAGGCATGGATGCAGGCACGGTCTACATCGACCCTCATCTGTCAGAAGTAGCGCACGTTGTGCAACCCGGAATGCGTGCCTCGCCGAGCGAGCATGGAGTGCGTCAAGTATCGCCTTTGATGCTGTTGATCCTTTAGGAAACGTGCATAGTTGCATTTAAGGAGCGCAGGTGGATTCAGAGTTTGATTTTGAAAAACGCTATCGGCTCTTTCGAGAGATTATCGAAACGATCGTGCTGACCGTTTTGATGTTTCTCATCATTCGTTTAGCGGTTCAGAACTTTAACATTGACGGTATGAGTATGGAGCCGAGCCTCCATAACCAGGAGTTGATCC
>JAICIM010000233.1 GCA_025928885.1 Ktedonobacteraceae bacterium
AGCGCAGCCGAAGCCCTCTGGATGAACCGTCTCCGTTCGTTATTGACCACATTAGGAATCTTTATTGGTGTTGCCGCCGTCATTGCCGCCCTCACCCTCACTCAGAGCGCGGGAGCCTATATCACCAGCGTGATTAGCGGGTTGGGCGCGAATACCGTTTTTGTGCAGCCGGGCGCGATCCGTGATCGAGGTGCGATCCAGAAGAACGGCGCTCAAACGCTCACGGTGTTGGATGCACAGGCAATCGCGAAACAGGCACATGTTACGGCTGTTAGTCCAATAGTGATGACGGGCGCTCAGGTTATCTACAGAGGACAGAACTGGCGTACCCAGATCAACGGCGTCAGTGCCTCATTTCAGATGATTCAGAACTGGGAGCTAAACCGGGGCTTCTGGTTCAGTGATGCTGACAATACAGCCGCACAACCGGTAGCAGTACTGGGAGATACGGTTGTACAGAACCTGTTTGGGAGCAGCGGGGTTGATCCTATCGGGCAGAAGATCACGGTGAGGGGCCAGGTCTTTCGCATTGTTGGCACGCTGACGGCAAAGGGAGGATTTAATCAGGACGACACGATCTTCATCCCGTTTAATACCGCGCTCAACCGTCTAGGCTTCAGCGGGAGTCGAGGCATAGGGCAGATCCAGTTCGAGGTCGATAGCTCAGATCATGTGGATACGGTCGTCCAGGCGGTCACAGCCACTCTTGAGCAGAGCCATCACACCCTCGCCGGACAGCCGCTCGATTTCCAGATCACAACCTCAGCGGAATTATTACAACAATCGCAGCAGGAGATTCAGATCTTAACCATCCTGCTGGTGGGCGTGGCGGCAATCTCGCTGACGGTTGGCGGCATCGGCATTATGAACATTATGCTCGTCTCGATCACGCAACGGACGCGTGAGATCGGGATACGGATGTCTGTGGGGGCGCGTCGGAGCGATATCCGCAACCAGTTTCTTGTCGAAGCGCTGCTGCTCTGCCTGCTGGGAGGAGGTCTGGGGCTGCTCGGTGGGCTATTGATTGGTAGCGGTGTGACCTCAAGTGTTGGCATTCAGCCCGTTTTTACTGTCATGACGTTTGTGTTGCCTTTCGTTGTGTCCGCCGCGATCGGGATTGGCTTTGGCCTGTATCCCGCCATCAAAGCCGCGCGGCTTGATCCGGTTGTCGCGCTCCAACGTGGTACCACATAAGCTCGGGAAGCTGCAACCGGATCGTCAGGAATGAAATTGCCGTCACGGCGACAATTTCATTCCTCGTGCTCTTCAGTAGAGGCGCTTTTTACCGACTCTCGATTTGGCAATGCGAATATGCCCATTTGAGCCTGACGCATCATCGCTTCAAGGAATGGATCATCCTGCAAGCTTTGTTGTGCAGCTGGTTGTTTGTCCTGTTCCACCAGATTATTGATGACCTCCTCCGACAAATTCATGGTGTGTGGTTCTTGATCGGCAGCCGGTTCTGAGGGAGTGATGGAAACCGCCTCAGCAGGCAGAGCGGTGGCATCCTGCATAGGAATGGTGGCATAGGAAGAGGATGGTGTTGGGGAAATCATCCCTGATACCTCTTCGGGCGTTACGGCTGCCATTGCTTTTGACTCTGAAAGCGATATGACCTGGGTTTGCTGGACAGCATCGGGTATTGCAAGCGCTAACTCGGCGTTTGTGGGCTGGTCCTCGACGGCAGGTTCTATCGCTGGAGAATGCGGCTGTTGCATTGCTGCCAGCATTGCCGAGGGAATAGATTCGGGGATCTGCATGGTGTAATTGGCTGATGGCGGCACTGGCGGCTGCTGACCGAAGACTTCGGCCATCTCTCTCTGAGCGATCCAGGGATCAACGGGAGCGGCTGCCTGTGTGGCGAGAGCGATGTTCTGTTGCACCTGTTGTATCTGTCGGCGTCGTACCAGCCATGCGACCAGGAGGCCAGCGCATCCCAGCAGAGCCATGCTTACGCCTCCTGCAAGGAGAAGTATATTAGACGAAGAATTTTTGTTTTTGTCCTGTTCTGTCGTCATAGTCTTTGTAGCATCATTTTTGCTGGTATCATTCGAGGTATCATGAGTTGCGACTGGCGTGTTGCTATTCGCTGTAACTGTTGACGTAATAGATGGTGTAGGGGTAAGCGCTGAGGTCGGTTGCGCTACTCCTGCCGCCGTTGTTGCCGTTGGCGCTGCTACCGTAGGTGTAGGTTGGACGCTTTTCGTGGCCGTAGGTGTGGGGACTGGCGTAGCCGTTTTTGTCGGCGTAGCAGTTGGCGTATGTGTCGGCGTCGCTGTAGCGGTTGGTGTAGCGGTAGGTGTGGGAGTAGCGGTTTTTGTTGGTGTGGGCGTACAGTTCAACAGCGGCGGCAAGCAGAGAAGACTATTATGCATGCTTGCTGAGATGATACCGATGAGAGAATCAGAAGAAGTATGGCTTGAGTCCTGTGGATGGGTATATTGTACCGGTGTCGTATCGGCAAGGGCCAGCGTGCCAGCGCCCGAAAATATGAGCAGAGCAAAGCAGAGCGCTACAAATGTCAGTAGCAGCTGCCCTGTTCTGGATTCTCGGTTTCTCACGTTCTACAAACCTCCCAGCGCAAGATATTGCTAGATTGAAAAAGTGAAAACAAGGAATGCAAGGGGCAATCCTATCATTTTGCACCCGGATAGCCTCTCGCTGTGGGCAATTACCAGGGATATTACTCAGTGTAGGGGGCTGTGACTGGGCGCGTCAAGCAAACGGCAAGGATGTACTACTAATTTGATTAGAATAATTGTAATTGATCAGTATAATTGATGAGAATAGCGAGTTTTTAGCGGATTTTCCGCATATATCATGCCCACGCGGACCGGTTCTGGCACCTCCCCATTTGGTTCATGGTGTAACGTCGCACAAAAATCAGGCGTATACAAAGTAGAAGCACCGCGAAGACCACCTGTAAAGGAGATACCTCTATGCTTATCAATCATGCGTCGCTTTTGCCCCTGACGGATCGTCTGCGCCGGAAGCTTTCTTATATGTCAATACCCAATCATAGACGAAAGCTTATATATCCTTCTATTCTATTAGAAAATAATCTTGTTACTGTTGCTGAAATGACAATGTTACAGGCGTTTTTGTCGTCCTATGATCAGGATACCTATGAACATTCGTATCGTATCGCGGGAATGGCCCTGGAAGTGGCATACTATTTGCGATTGACAGAGGAAGATGCGGGTCTGGTATACCTCTCAGCATTGTTGCATGACATTGGCAAGGTCACCATCCCGAGCGCTATTTTGCAGAAGCGCGGCCCTCTGGATGAGAGCGAGCTGCAGGTAATGCGGCAGCATCCGCAGATAGGGCAGCACATGCTGGCCCAGGCGGGTGGCGTTTTTGGCAGGCTGGCCGATATTGTGGTGACCCATCACGAGCGTTGGGACGGTCAGGGCTATCCTTTTGGTAGAGCGGGAGAAGATATTCCACTGGCGGGGCGGATTCTCGCGGTTGTTGACTCTTTTGACGCCATGACATCGCTCAGAGCGTATCAAAAGCCGCAATCGCTAGCCTTTGCTTATGCTGAGGTGGAGCTATGTGCCGGAAACCAGTATGATCCGCGTGTCGTGGCAGCTTTTCTCAGCACGCGCGACACACGGACCGTTACCTCCTTCGTCCCCCTGCTGGCTCGAAACAATGTCCGCGCCCTCTCGGCATGACGTGTGCAGGGATATTGTTTGCGAGCCAGAATTTGACAGGTTACGCGAAATCGCGTAGGAGATGCACTTGAATCGGCTGGCGCAGAGTACGTAGCGCCTTGACCTCGATCTGGCGGATACGTTCTCGCGTCAACTTAAAGTAAGTGCTTAGCTCTTCTAATGTATGACAGTAGCCATCGTGGAGGCCGTAGCGTAGCTCGATGACCTGACGCTCGCGTTGATTGAGCGATTCAAGCGCTCGGGCGATCTGGTCGCGTAGCACCTGGTGGGTTACAACTTCCGCCGGGGCTGCTGCGTGGATATCCTCCAGGGTATCGGCCAGATGATACTGCTCATCGTCAATGAGAGGTGCGTCCAGCGATATGGGCGTTTCGGAGATGCTTTGTAGCTCAACCACCCGCTCTTTGCTGAGATTGATGGCACGTGCAATCTCTTCTGGAAAGGGATCGCGTCCCAGCTCTTGATACAACTGACGGGTGATGCGCTTCATCTTGTAAATCATCTCTACGACATGGACCGGTACGTGGATGGTACGCGTATGCTCTGCCACCGCCCGGCTGATGGCCTGACGAATCCACCAGGTTGCGTAGGTGCTGAAGCGAAAGCCTCGTTGTGGATCAAATTTTTGCACCGCACGTATTAAGCCGAGATTGCCTTCCTGAATAAGATCAAGCAAAGAGATACCATGATTATTATACCGTTTGGCGATGCTGACAACGAGGCGCAGGTTTGCTTCGACAAGCTGCTGTTGTGCAAGCATGTCTCCTTCCGCAATGCGGTTGGCTATTCTTAGCTCCTGCTCCGGGGTCAAAAGTGGAAAACGACCAATTTCGGCCAGATATTGTCTGATAGCATTTTCAGCTTCATTCTCTGTCTCCTCCTCTTCTTCCAGATAATCTTCATCTTCATCCTGAAATTCTGAAAATCCAGACTTCCCTCTTCCTCTCCCTGGTTTATGACCTGGAGATTGCATTTTTGCTCTATTTGTCAATGCTTCTTCTCCCGTGTGATGACGGGGCGCCTGCTCTCCTTCTCCTGTCTCCTCAATCATTACTGCTTTTTGCTCTGCCCTTCTTCCCTTTCTACCCAATGTTGCCTTTGGGCGTGTCGTTGCAGCTCTTTGCACTGGCTGGGCATGGAGCGTTTCTCCCTGCTCAGCTACGAATGATCGCCGGGTATCGAGACGATCTGCTGTTGTCGTCTCCATCTGATTGACACTGGCTACCATATACCTACACCTACTCCTTAATACCTCAAAACCCATTCCACAAATTGGTAACCGGAGACGTGGATGCTGATAAACGCCTTGCTCGATAACGTAAGCGTTTCCGGCATCACTGTGTCCAACATTTTTTTTCGGACACATCCCCCCTTGTCAATAGAAGGTGCAATATATGTGCCAATATAGAGTTGTAGGGATATAGCTGCGAAAAATTCAGTATTGGTATGCCTTCATGCATGGAAATACCCGTTTTTTGTACTATCTTTTTGCGAATTTTTGCGGCCTTTTTGCATACACAAAGAACTTTTCGGCTAATCAACAGGCTGAGAACTGGAAATTTTTTCCACCTACTGTGGATATTTCCACAGTGGCTCTGTTCCTCGCTTGCTTTCCTGGTTGTACGATCGCTGGATCTTGCCTCTCCTCGCGGAGAATGGGGGCGCTTGCGAGCGAAAAGAAGTACGCATCGCGTTTATTTACCTGAATGAGACGAAGATGCGTTGCTCTATGTCAGGTTGTACTATTTTATAGAGATGTCAGGAGCTAGAAGATGCGCAGGTATAACGACGAACAGCTCTATGTGATCAGGCCATTGCTTCATGATGCTATTCCCCCTCGTGCTTCCGCTCGCCCACACGCCAGCACGAGAAGACGTATGGATACTCCTTTACCTGTTTATGATATCGCCGACATCGATACTGTTCCGCCCCGTATCGCCACTGATATCTCTTTTCAAGATACGATCGAACAAAAAACGTGCCAGCTGAACGCTGATGCAAGTACGAACAGTATCTATACACAGTATATTGCTGGGACAAAAAAATCTTTGCAGCGCTATTGGGACCCACGCGAACCGATCCTGTTGAACCCGCTCGAAAATCTCCGCTGGTGGTTGCTCTATCCCGGTCGCCTGGAATTCCTGTTATGGGCGGCTGGAACGTTACTCTTATTGGTGATCACTATTGCACTGGTCCTCATCACTGTCATGAGCCTCTACGCCTTTCACTAGCAAGATCATGCCCTACCGCCTCTTTTGATTGAAATTTATCGATTTATATCCAAAATGGCTAATTGCTAGCTAAATATGCACCTCTTTCGTTTTTCTAGTGGGGTATAGAGATATGGTCATGGACCCCGGTTTGAAAAGCCGGGGCTTGCAAGTTCTCGTCAGGGGACTTGCAGGCCCGAACATGACCAGACCCAGCCACCAGCCATAATGGGCTGACGGGGCTACGTTCTCAGGAAGCGTTGCAGTTCCTACCTGTGGATGCGAGGCCAGTCTGCTGCTCTAGAACTGCTCGGTTAAACAGAACGTGGGTATACTCAGTGCCGAGCAGAAAGTACCGCCTGAGAACCTCGTCGAGGCCACCTTTACCTGGGAAACCAGTGGGGTTTGAGCGTTCCCATGCAAAACGCTCCCCCGCAAGGGGAAGCTTTCTTTCCTCCTCGGCATCAATGACTGGGGCTTCCAGAAAGGCATTTGTGTGAAAAATCATTAAATCCTCAATTGCAGCATCTGTGATGATAATGGAAAAGAAGAGTTTATAGTGGAAAGTCGAAAGGTAGAAAGTCGAAAGGTGGAAAGTCGCAAACGAATTACGATGAGTGTGGTTGCGGTGGCAACCGTGATAGCCAGTGCTGTACTGGCATTTGGGGTGCTCAATCCCCTTTTACGCAGCGAGGCCGATACTCCTGTAAGTGATTTTGCTGTACCGGCTGGGGCCGATCCCTGGGGAACCGCTTTTGATAGTCAGGGCCATGTCTGGGTAGCGCTGCCGGGCTGTGACCCTTCGCCACAATGTCCGGCTGGTACAGCCCCTGGCAAGATTGCAGTATTTGATCCCGCGACAAAAACCTGGATCAAGACGATCCAGTTGCCGGACGGTTATGGACAACCCCTCTTCCTGGCATTTGATAAAAGCGGGGCCGTCTGGTTTCCTATGTTGAGCACCAACACGCTTGGAAAGTACGATCCCAACCAGAATACTTTTAATCAATGGACCGTGCCAACGGCCAATGCCGGCCCCTGGGCCGTTGCCGTTGATAAGAATGGCGTTGTCTGGTTTACGGAACATTATACCAATCAAATTGCATCCTTTAATCCCGCCACGCAGACATTTAAAGAGATTGCCACTCCAGATGCAAATAGTCAGCCCTATGGTATTCTGGTTGATGCTCACAATAACGTCTGGTTTACACAGAATGTCGATACGGTCGCTGCTGTTGATGAGTATACAACCGCTGGTATTCTCAATGTCTATAAAATACGTGGAGGAACCACGGCTGGTACTGGCCTGACCCCTCATCTGCTCACCACGGATGCCAATGGAAATATCTGGTGGTCCGAAGGCTGGGTCACGATGGCTGGTATGCTGAACGTGGCTCAGGCGTCTGACGGGACAAACAATGGCGTGACCGAATACGGCTATAGCGGATCGGGCCATACATCGGGGATTAGCACCAGCCCGGATGGCCATATCTGGGTAACTGACTCGTTGATGAATGCTTTTGGGTCTATTCCAGTTGGTGGCGGCCCTTTTACATTTTATAATGCGCCCGGCAATCATCCGCATGATGGGCTAAACGTGGACGGCCAGAATCGTGTCTGGTTCGACGAGGAGTTCTCGAATGCGCTGGCGCTGGCCCTGCCTTCAACAAGTGTGACGCCAACGGTTACCACAACGGCGACCTCTACTCCTGCATCCGGCACGATCCTGGGACAGGATACCTTTCAGCGAGCCGATCAGTCGCTCTGGGGAATGGCCTCTGATGGACAGAAATGGGGTGGCGATGCCAACAGCGCCAGCATCTTCTCCATTACAGGCAATAGCGGACAGCTCACAGGCGGCACCTCGGCATATAACGCGGTGCTTGGCCCAACTGCGACGGATGCGGATGTGCTTTTTACTGGCTCACTCAACAATTTTACCAATGCCAACCTGGGCGCGGTTCTGCGCTGGAAAGATACGAATAACTGGTACAAAGCCTATATCAATGGGACCAACCTGATCATTCAATCAAAGGTCAATGGCACCACAACCACGCTCAAATCGGTTGCCTTTTCCGCGACTGCCGGAACCGCATACAGCATTCGTTTCAGAGCCGCAGGCAGCACCCTTGCCGCACGTGTCTGGTTAGCTGGCACGACGGAGCCGGGTAGCTGGTTGGCAAGCGTGACCGATTCGGCGCTGGCTTCCGGTCAGGCGGGCATGCGGATACAGCTGGCGAGTGGCGTAACGGCGAAGGTTACCTCGTTTACTGCCAGCGTGCCGGGTAGCGCGGGAACGCCGACCGCCACCCCAACGGTGACCGCTACAACGACGCCATCGCCGACCACAACCCCGGTCTCCGGCACCGTTCTGGGGCAAGATACCTTCCAGCGTGCCAATCAGTCGTTCTGGGGAACGGCCTCCGATGGACAGACCTGGGGCGGCGACGCTAATATGCTGACGAACTTCTCGATTACGTCCAATGCTGGTGTGTTTGCCAATAGCACAACCAGTAATAGTGCGGTGCTGGGACCAGCAGCCACCAACGCCGAAGTTGTTATGAGCGGATCGATCAGCGATTTCACCAATAACAACTTCGGACCGGTGGTGCGCTGGAGCGATGGCAATAACTGGTACAAGGCGTTTATCGATGGCAACAGCCTGTATATCCAGAAAAAGGTGAACGGGACGACGACCATTCTCAAGGCTGTGCCGTTTACTGCCAGCGCTGGCACCTCGTATACGCTGCATTTCAGCGTCTCCGGTTCGACGTTGAGTGCCAACGTCTGGTCCTCCTCTGGCACTGAGCCGTCTGGTTGGATGGCGAGTGTCACGGATAGCTCGTTGACTTCGGGCCAGTGTGGCATCCGATTGTTGAGTCAAAACGGTGCAACCACAACTATTACGTCGTTTGTTGCCAGAACGCTGTAATCAAGAAGCCAATAACTGTAGAGGTAAGAGTGCCAGATGACATTCTTACCTCTTTTCTTTGATCAGATGAGGAGATCGATTAGAGATATGCTCGACGTGTATGTATCAACGTGGTACAATAACTTCCATTGGCGTTGACCCCGCCCGGTCGGCGCGTCTTAACCCCTAACGGGATAAGGAGAAAGCTTTATGCCACGAGGACGCAAAGGGTCTCCACAGGAGAGTGTGGACAGTATTTTGCTGGCTCTCAGCCGTCGTGATGATATAGATCCTGAAACGTTATCGCATTATTTTGAGCGCCTGGATGAAGAGTGGTCCTCGGGTGCGCGGGAGAAGGTGCTCCATTTGTTGCGTGCCAGCGATCCATCGGCCCATGCAGCCGCCGTGTTGATTCTCGCTGAACTGGCGACGGAAGATGATTTAGAGGAACTGGAAGATTTTGTCACCGATCCAACTGTGAGCGATATGGCAAAGCTCTCTCTCTCCCCTATCCTGCGAGAACTGGGATCAGAAATGGCTGATGATGGGATCATCGAGTATCTCAATGATCCTGCGGGGGCTATGCAGCAAATGCAGATGCGCCTGCTCGAACTGGTGGGACAGAGCGAGATGGGTATTGAGTCGATTCTGGAGGATGTCACCTCGATGCCACTGGAACGGCGGTTGGCTTTTGTGTTCTGGTTGGGGAGCAGCAATGATCCTCGTGCGGCGAATTTGCTCATTCCATTGTTGGAGAATCAAACAGGCAAGGTGGCACAGGCGGTGATCGAAGCTCTGGAACGGTTGGGGCCG
>JAICIM010000349.1 GCA_025928885.1 Ktedonobacteraceae bacterium
ACCACTTTTCCATCGCGCTGTAAAACCGCCAGCACATATTGGCGGCGCTCGGCAGTTAACATTGTCTTTCTCCCCTGATGGCCTTCTTGATATCTAACGAACATGCACGAAACAGCTTGCATAATCTTGAACATGCAGTATAGCACAGAAGGCCGCGAATGAGGAGAAGCCGCGCTCCCCTGTCCACATTTCTACGCCTTGACCGGCTCCTTTACCTTATCCAGTTCGGATTGCAGGTTGTTGCGGAAATCTTGTTGTTGAAGTTGATACCAGTGTTGACGAAACGCCTGATATTGCTCGCGCCGCTCTCCCTCCAATTGATACAACAGGTGCTCCAGCCCATAGCGCTGCTCGGCATTCGGCGCGACCTTCGGATCGACCATTACCTCGATCAACTCCTGGGGCAGAAACGATTTGTGTGGACCCTTCTCTGAAACCGAGATTGCCTTGCTATTCAACGGGCTGTCCTGATTTGCTAGACAGAGGCGCAGCAGTGCGATCAACACATCACTATCATGCATCGCTCCCAGCTCGTCCTGCAATTGCTGTAGCTCGTCAACCGCCGCTTTACAGGCTTCGGGCAGGTAGTCCTCAAAAACTTCCAGCGTATAGCGCAAACGTTTGGCGGCAATGCGCAGATTGTGCAGTTCGCGCACCACATAGGGCGCGTCCACATATTGTTCCCAGGCATAGAGATCTTCCAGCCGGGTGCGGGCGATGATGCTGGCGTTCTGGCTCGTGCTGCCGTGAATATCGAGTCCCTTAATGGGTCCGGCCTTTGCCATTGGAATTGCCTCCTTTCACGATGCTGCCCTCAATCTGTTTTCTCAGCACATCCTCGTCGAAGTTCTGCAAAAAGCCCTCCAACGCCTGTACCTGCTCTTTGCGATAGACTTGCAGACGGCTCTCTAACCATTGAATGCCCGGCTGCTCCTGCGTGGCGGCCTGCTGCTCTCGCTCCTGAAGGCGCTGAAGCATCACATCGGTATCGCGCACCCTCCCCAGCAGATCAGCCGCCTCCTGCACGTTGTGATAGGCCTTTTTAAATGGTTTCGGCTTACAGACTGCCTCATACGCATCCATCGTGGCACGCAAACGACGCGAGCCGACGCGCATCTTATGCACATTCTCGATATCTTCGTCCTTCAGCACATCTTCGCGCCACTCCGCGAACTTCTTGACACGCTTGGGCAACTCCCGCCGGGCCGAGTCGATCAGCGTCTCCTGCTGTTGTTGCGCCTGCTCGCTCTGCATGGTCTCTTTGGGCAGCTTCGGCACTTTGCCCACACGCTCATCCTCAATGTTTACCTCCGCATGCTCCAACCATTGATCGCCATAGCGAGCATAGGCCAGCAGCGTCCCTTCGGGAACACCCTCATTGGTCACGCGCACCTCGTCGAGCTTCAGGTAATTCATCATTTCCAGCAACAACAGAGCGCCACCCGGCAGCACACGCGCTCGCTCGATCTGCTGACCGTAGCGTTGTGCTATCTCCTGCGCTGGCAACGAGTGCAACAGACCCTGACAGGCAACGAGATCCTGACGATTCATCTGATCGCTGCCATCGTCTTTGTGCAATGCCTGCTTGCAGATCTTCAACAGTTCTTTGGCGCTGGAGCCGGTCACAATCAGCGATGGCGGCATCTGCGGCGCGTGGAGGTCGCGGAGATAGTCGTGCAAGAACTTTTGCGCCTCCGTGATCTCGTCCTCTTTGGGCGGGTCGGAGAGCAGATATTGATCGTGCAGCCAGCCAGAGCCGATGGGCAGAGAGACGAGCCAGGTAATATGCTGCTCATGCCCCGTCACCAGTTCGCTGCTGCCACCACCAATATCCAACACGCCCGCTTCTGGTGGGGTATCGGGATGGCTGGTAGCTCCATGATAGGTGAGTGCCGCCTCGACGTTCCCACCGATGAGGTTGACAGGCTGCCCGGTCTCGCGGCGAATATCATCTAGAAAAGTGTCGCGATTGCGGGCCTGTCGGGTAGCCTGAGTTGCAACTGCAATCACACGCTCAGCACCGCTCTCCCTGGCCTTCTCAAGATATTGCCGCACCGCCGCTATCACGGCGTCGCGCTTGTCCGGCGTAATCCCACTGGTCTGTTTCACGCTCTCACCCAGACGAACCATCTGCGACTCCTCCTGCAAGATGTCGAGATGGTTGGCATTGCACTGAGCGATCGTCACCTCTGTACTATTGCTGCCAATATCAATCGCTGCACAGATCACCATTTTTGCCTGCTCCTGCTGAGGCATTGCCTCGCTCCCTGTAGAGCTTCTCTGCCTTGCCATAGTAAGATACCTCTCTCCAGATAGAAGCAGATATGTCTGCTACATGTCATTGTATATCGCCATTTTTTACCAGGTATGTATGTTGCTCAGATGAGACTGCTTCTATGATATCACTAGCGTTACAGCAAAAACTCACACCAGCATCACTTTCCCCTTACAAAGGGATCTTGCCGATAATGAATTGCCAATGAATCTGATAACGTTCAACATAATTCGTAGCCGCGCGACTTTATCGCGCCTGGGTCAGCTTGCAGTGCGGTTCGAGGGCGCGATAAAGTCGCGCGGCTACGAAAGTGGTTCCCGGGTTTATAATTTAACACGCATTATCGCATCTGTACTGCATGAGATATATTTGCGACAAAAGCGATACATCGCTCCGCTACGAATTATGTTGGGCTTTTGAAAGAAACATCTCATAATGCTCTGTACGTCAAGAGAGTCAGGCGCTCACCTGTAATCGTGTCACGTATGGGATGGAGAAACTGTTTCGTTGCGCTCTCAGGGGCAAATCCATTCAGGCAGAGGCCGTTCAGATGAACAGTGAAACGCCACCTGAATAGCCTCTCTGGTTTTCGTCATCTATAGTTTCCAGACGCGCACATTGCTCACGGCGAGATCCAGCGCTGAGTTGCCATTGACAAAAACGCCGATGCTGCCCGAATTGTTGAGCCTGGAATCGTTGACGCTATCGATCTGCTGATTGTTGACAAACAGGGTTAGCTGCGAACCGCGCACTACAACGGCCATTTTCACCTGGTTTGCGCCAAGTGGCATGGCCTGGCTGAACCCCTGGCGAATTTGCCGCACCTGACCGCTACCAGTGGCCTTGATGTTGACCTGATTGATGGCATAGGTACCGTCCGTGCCAACCACAAAAAGATACCCCGTTCCCTGTTGTGGATCGATGCGCGTTGCCAGCCCCATATATGTGCCGCTCTGCAACGTCAGGTCGGCCTCAACGGTCAGATTTTGCGCTGCAACGGTGGGCGATTGCGGGACACAGAGCGCCGAACCGCTGGCCTTCGTCACATGATATTTGCCGCCGTTAAAGCGACAGGTGGTGCCATTATTGCTCCCTTCCTGCCACATATATCCCTGGCTGTTATTGCGCATGGGGTCTTTCAGCACCAGCGTCCCGGTCCGGGGAGGATAGGGGTTCTTCTCGTTCGGCAGCGTGGGGGCCGCGACTGTTGGCGTGATACCTGTTGATGGCGGATTCGTTGCCTTGCTCTGCGCCGTCCCCTTCGCAGTTGTTGCCCCTCCGGTACTGGTGGTCTGCTGGCTCTGCGAACTCTTGTTATTCGATCTGGCAAGCAGGATAGGGATACTGCCAATCAGCAGAATGATCACCAGGGCCGCCAGCCCGATAATGAGCGCCCGGCTCCCCTTTTTGCCAGGACCACTATCATCGCTTGTTTGCCCATACTGGCGTGGCAGCGGCGGCACCGATTGCGGCAGGGGTGGCACGCCCTGTTGATATCCACCATATTGATTATTTGGCGGCGTGGGAGGGGCATAATTATTGTTCGGATAAGCGCCGGGCGCTTGTTGCGGCGGGTACGGATACCGCTGATTTGACGGAGCGTAGGCGGTGGGAGGAACCTGTTCGTCCCCCTGACCACCGGGATACATGCCATGCGGTGCAAACATGGTGGGCGGGGTCTGTGAAGCTCCCTGATTGACCGGGGGAACAGCTACCGTCGGAGGCACGTTAGGGGAAGGGGGTGCGGCAACATACGTTCCACAGCGTGGGCATCTCTCAACTCCGCCGGGCAATGGTGTGCCACACACAGTACACGTCATGATTATATCTCCTTATTATTCCGTGCAGATGAATAGGATGTTCAACTCGATGATGAGAAAAAATGATGGCGCTTTCTGCTAAAACCTGAACCATCCTGAACGGCCAGAAGATAGCATTCATAGTGTTCCATCTCTATGTTCTAACGAATATCCCGATGAATAATCTCATTCCATCCACAGGAGGCGAGTGCTGTCCCAAATTACCCCTGGATAGTTCTCCCTATACCTGTAGTCCCTATTCTCTCCACAAAAACAATTTCTGTTCCAGTTTCGCGTTCGATTCGATACCCGCTGCCTGCAACCGCTCTCGTATACGCTCACGAGCAGCCTCTACCTCTAGTTGGGTAGCGATCTCGAATGCTTCGGGCCAGAAGCGCTCAGCCTGATCCCAGATATATGAATAGGTGCCGCGAGTACGGCCAGTCAGGTCTACCTTGCAAACCAGAAAACGACGCTGAAGCTCCACCAGCGCACGCTCCGTTGGCGTCTTCATGCTTTTTCCATTGAGATGCGCACCGCGCCTCAAAGCGCGCGTCGGCTGCTCGGGATTCTCAGCGAGATATTCATAGATCGTCTTTGCCTCCCGAG
This sequence comes from Ktedonobacteraceae bacterium, assembly GCA_025928885.1. Lineage (GTDB taxonomy): Bacteria > Chloroflexota > Ktedonobacteria > Ktedonobacterales > Ktedonobacteraceae > JAICIM01. The sequence goes on from JAICIM010000349.1 coordinate 4,684, forward strand.
AGAGCCGACCGTCGAGAAAGAGTTGGAGATAGTCGCGCTCCCGCCCCATTGCAGAGCCTGCGAGGGCGGCGATAAAGTCGGGTAGGAAGTCGGGGGAGAGAAAGCTGGGCTGACCTGCGATGATCTTGCCATAATAGAGACGGCGCTCGAAATGCAGATCATCTTTCCACGACCACGTATGATTCAGCACCGATAGCGCCGTCTCGCCCATCGCCTCGGCTAGATTGGGGAAGTCCAATCCAGACACCGGCCCCCAGGTACAAAACCCCAGTTCCTCGATCATCGCCACCGCATCATCCGGTCCCTGGATGGGCCGGGGAATCAGGTCGCGCCATTCTGCGGAATGTATCATTGCTCTCTAGTCCTCTTTCTATGCAACAGCTTTTTGCATTAGTATACAGAAAAAGAGGATTTGATACAATTGTTCAAAACCGCGAGAGTGTTTCGTAGTCGCGCGACTACGAACCGGCAAGACGAACCACCAGATCGCGCTCCTCTGGTCCGAACCAGGGCGCGTTGCCAGCGGTCGCGTTTTCACAGATACGTTGCGGCTGCGAAGTGGCGGGAATGGTAACGTGGCAGCGCGGATCGCTCAGTATCCATTTTATCAACGCCTGCGCCCAGGTGGTAATGCCAAACGGCTTGAGCGGCTCTAACGCCTCCTGAGATGGCGGGCGGCGCGTCAAGCTCCCTTCGGCAAAGGGGCGCATCACCACGACACCGATATTCAGTTCAGCGGCAAGCGGCAGGATTTCGCGCTCAACGTCTCGCTCCACCGGATTGTAGGGGATCTGGATGGCCGCGACCCGCCCACTCTGCATAATCTGTCGCATCTCGCGAAAGGCCGAACTGCTATAATGGGTGATGCCGATGGCGTTGACCTGCCCCGACTCGCGCAGCCCTTCCAGCAGCGCCAGATGTTCGCGCCAGTTCAGGAGATTGTGAATCTGATAGAGGTCGATACAATTGCCAAAGAGCGAGAGGGCGCGTTTCACCTGTGCAAGAGCTTCGTTGCGGGATGAGGCCCAGACTTTGGTGGCGATCCGCACCTGATTGCGCCGCCCGTCCAGTGCATGACTCAGTGCATATTCGGCGGCACCATACATGGGCGATGAATCGAAAAGAGTTACGTCAGCAGCAAGAGCATTATCAATGACGCGCCGGGCATTTTTGAGCGCCTTCTCCCCCTGTACATCAAAGGTTCTCCACGTTCCCATCCCGACAACCGGCACCTGCAATCCTGTTTGTCCCAGCGTACGATGTTCCATCAAAAATCTCCTCCTGTGACCTGTCTTTACATCTCTTTCATTGCTTGTTCGGTTTATGAGTGACACGATTAGCCGCTCTTATTCGTGACAGAAACGAAAACGGTTCTCGCCTTGTCTGGAACCGGCTGCTCATCTCAGTGTAACATATTATCTCACCAGGGAAGGTCAGCTATTCTTATGCTTCCTCATTACGATAAAGTGTCGGGGGTACACAAAATTGCTGTGCTACGCGCCAATGCGCTTGGCGATTTTATCTTCACCCTTCCCGCGTTAGAGGCGCTGCGCACAGCGTATCCACACGCTGAAATCGTCCTGCTGGCAAAAGAGTGGCACGCCGCATTTCTGGCGCGGCGACCATCACCGATCGATCGCGTCGTGGTCATACCAACCTATGGCGGTGTTGGCGTCGAGGAGGGCGAGGCGGAAGAAGATCCCGTTGAGCAGGAGCGCTTCTTCCAGCGCATGCAGCAGGAGCATTTTGATCTGGCGCTCCAGTTGCACGGTGGCGGCGCACACTCCAATCCGTTTGTGCTACACCTCGGTGCGCGTATGACCGCTGGTACCCAGACGCCCGATGCGCCCATACTGGACCGCTCGATCCCTTATGTCTATTTCCAGCACGAGGTCCTACGCTACCTGGAAGTGGTCTCCCTGGTCGGTGCTGTCTCCAATCGCCTAGAGCCACATATCACAGTCACAAAAGAAGACGTTGCCGAGGCCGCACGTGTGGTGCCAGAGCAGGGTCAGCCCCTCATTGCGCTACATCCGGGAGCGGGCGATCCCAGACGACGCTGGCCTGCCGAAAAATTTGCCGCCGTTGGCGATGCACTGACAGCTGCTGGCGCTCATGTGCTGGTTACGGGGACAAAATCGGAGCGTGGCACGGTCGAGGCGGTGATCAATCATATGCAGAGCGAGGGGCAAAATCTGGCTGAGAAAATCTCTCTAGGCGGGCTGGCTGCGCTCTTCAAGCGGTGTAGCGTCGTGGTCTCAAACGATTCGGGGCCACTCCATCTCGCCAACGCGGTCGGTGCTTCAACAGTTGGTATCTACTGGTGCTTCAATATGATCAACTCCAGCATCCTGACGCGCAACCGCCATCGCCCCTTCGTCTCCTGGCAACTGCTCTGCCCCATCTGTGGCACCAACCACGCTCACGGCGACTGCCCGCACGGGGTCTCGTTTGTGAGCGAGATTTCTACAGAAGAGATTATAGAGGCCACCCTTGATCTCTTCAAAGAGCATACCCGTTCTCTCGGAGCCTGACCCGTTCAAATTGTCATCCCTGTAGGTTGGATATATGAAATAGTGTCTATTTGAACCGGAGGAAGACCGTCTATGTACACGCTTGGCATCAACGCCGCGTATCACGATTCCGCCGCATGTCTGGTCCGTGATGGTAGAGTGATCGCCGCCGTTGAGGAAGAACGCTTCACGCACATCAAGCACGCAAAACAACCCATTCCTTTTTCCACCTACGAACTTCCTTTCCACGCCATTCACTATTGTCTGCAAGAGGCTGGCATCTCCCTCGCCGATGTCCACCATATCGCCTATGCCTACGATCCCTATCTCCTGCTCAATCAGCAGCAGGAAGCGGCCCTC
>JAICIM010000631.1 GCA_025928885.1 Ktedonobacteraceae bacterium
CGCGCGACTGTATCGCGCATTCCCAAAATCACTGTACTTTTCAACCATGCGCGATACAGTCGCGCGGCTACGACTCCGTTTGCAACATTTTGAGATGGGGGCAGGCATCCGCTGCGTTTGTTGCTGGTGTATCGCTGTGTGCGTGAACCTGTTTGCGATGGTAGCGCACGAAGGTCTTGTCAGGCCGGTTGGCACCCATGCCGCGTATGACCCCTGGATCTTTCGTGACCAGTTCCAGGTCGAATTGTTGCAACAACAGCGCAGTAATGATCGTCATCTCGTTATTGGCAAAGTTCATTCCGGCGCATTTATGGACGCCACCACCAAAGCCAATGATGGAGAAACGGTGCCGCTTATCCTCTGCGCGATCCGGGGAGAAGCGCAGGGGATCGTAGTTCTGGGGTTCGGAGAAGACGTTGGGGAGTCGCTGGGCAACGTCGGCGCAGACGAACAAGATCCAGCCCTCGGGAATGCTGTAGTCGCCAACCTCGATATCCTCTTCGGCCCGGCGAATCAGCGTGCTGGCCGATGGATGCATGCGCGTCGTTTCCTCAACGGCCCAGAAGACATGCTTGAGCGCAACCAGCGTTCTGGCATCGATGGTCTGGCCTGCTGGCAGGCACTCGCCGATCTCTTTTTGCACGCTCTGCAAATATTCAGGGTGTTGTAAAATCTGGATAACGGTCCATGCGGCCTGCCCGGAGGTGGTCTCGTGTCCGGCGAACATGAGGGCCAGGATCAGCGAGAGGATCGTTTCGTCGGCGACGATGCGGCCATCTTTGTAGCGTGCGTTGACGAAATCTTGCAGAATATCGTCATACTCATCGGGATGGGCGCGTCGTTCGGCGATAATCGGTCGTAGCATGGCCCGCAGGCGATTCTTGGCACGATCGCGGCGGATAAATTTGGGGAGCGGCAGATATGGCGGCAGGACGGGATTGAGTGCCTGACCGATCAGCAGATAGTTGCGCCAGAACTCGGGGCCGGCCTGATCGCGGAATTTTTTCCCCATCAGTGCATGCGAGGCCACGTTCTGAACCACCGTAGTGATCGCGCTCGTCAGCTCGATCTCGCCTTGCTCTCCCAGCGAATCGAGCCACTGCTGCACCTCTACTTGCATGGCTTTAATTGAGTTGGCGGCTTTTTCGCTTTTAAACGGCTTGTGCAGGATCGATCGCTGTTCCGCGTAGACTTCGGGTGGGCCTGTGAAGCCGACCTCTCCCAATGCTGCTTTGAGAAATTTATAGGTTTTATGCATGCTCAAACGTTTATCGGTTTCCATAAAAAACGTTTGATGATAATCGGGATCGATCAGGACGGCTGCGTGCTGATTGCCTAGCTTGATGGCGAAGATGGGGCCAAGCGTCTCGAAGCCGCGCCTGAGCAGCTCTTCGCTGTTTTTCATAAATTGAAAAGTATGCCCGATTATCGGCGGCCCTGCCAGCACTGGTGGTGTCGGTTTCATCTTTCATTCCTCCTTGTGATTATGCATGATAGAGCTTTTCGTGAAAAAAGCTGAAGTGTATGCATCTTTATGAGTTGCAAAGGTTACTATGATATAGAGTATATCATACTTATGGCGAGAAGGAGGAATGAGTTGCGCCTTTTTCTCTGCTCATGGACCGTTTAGCCGGGAGAATTGGTGCCAGAAACGGTGACGAAATACCACATGCCGCAAAAATCCTCTGCCTGGAAATCCTGCTCCATCCTTTGGTATGCCAGTCGAAAGTCTTCTTCAGTGATTGCCCGATGCTTGAGTAAGAAAGGCTTGAGGAGCCTGAAGCCAATCAGGGCGTTCTGGCAACACGCATCATACCAGGGAGTGTTGATCGACCAATCTATTGCATGCGCTACATGGCGTACATCCTGATACCCGGTGCGGCGCAGCAGGCTTGGGAGAACGGTCATACTGCCAAGCAGGGCGTCATTGGGAGTAAAGCTTTGCCCGGCTCGATGCAGGGCCAGCATGCCTGCACGACTAAGGATTTCACAGCCAACGCTTGTCGTGACACCGATCATACCTCCTTCACACTCTGTTAAGCGGAGGATGCCCCCTGGTCGTAAGATGCGCTGGCATTCCTTGAGAAATTGCGGCCAGAACGTCGTCGGCATGAAGCCAACGATCAGGCGAGCGTTGATAAGATCGAAACTTTGATCGGGAAAGGCAAGAGGCAGGGACAGGGCATCTATCCGCCTGAAATGAGCATTCGAGCGCCCGGACGATTCAGCCAGGCCGTTAGCATAGCGAACCATGATCTCGCTGATATCAATCCCAGTCACGCGCATAAAGCGATACGTATTTGCCACCTCTAACGCCCAGCCGCCAGGCCCACTGGCAATATCAAGCACATCCTGGATGTTTTCCAGCTCTTCCTGGGAACGCTCACCCAGCGGTCCACCCATCGCTCTGGTGAGCAGACGATCTAATTTGAGCAAGCGGGCCATTTCAGCCGCGTTTTCCGGTTCAATGAAATACTTATTCTCCTGAGCCATCTCGATCTATCCTTTCTGTGCAAGAGCTTTGAGAGCCGTCAGACCGGTCTTTTGTGCCAGTTCGTGGATTTTCATAGCAATCTCCTCACAAAGGACTTGACCTTCAAGTGTACTTTATTGTTTATACTTTACCCCGTGAGCAGCATGGGATCAAGCGGATGCTGGTGATTGGCCCAGAGCCGCTGCCCACAAAACACGTTTGTACACAAAAAGAAAGCACGTTTTATGAGTCAAACAATCATTTTTCAGCAAGTCCGTGCTGCTGAAGAGGTGGTTCGGCAATTAAAAGCGGCAGGCGTTCCTCTGCTGGCGGGGACTGATGCGGCGCTGAACACTGTACATGGTGCGAGTCTGCATCGTGAGCTTGAGTTGCTGGTCGGGGCGGGCCTTACCCCATTGGAGGCGCTGGCCTCCGCAACCTCGCAGCCAGCACACCTCTTTGATTTGCCAGATAGGGGCGGCATTGCCCCTGGTTTGCGTGCTGATCTGCTGCTGGTGGAGGGAGATCCAACGACGGATATCCTGGCGACGCGCTCGATTGTGGGCGTCTGGAAGCAGGGGCTTGAGGTTGATCGACAGAGATATCGCCGCCAACTCAGGTAGTGGGGGCTTGATACAGTCATTCGTCGAGAATAAATAACCGTTCTTTAAATAAGCTGTTTTTCGTACAGGATAACCTCAAGCATATGATCGCTATCCGGGCCGTGCTGCCGATAAGCATCGCGGCCCACCTCGTGGAAGCCGTTCTTTTCGTAGAGCCTCTGTGCGGCAATTTGGAGAGTCGAGGTGTCGAGATGCAGGATTTGGTAGCCAAGTATCCGGGCGCGAGCCTCTAACTCATCGAGAATGCGTTGTCCGTAGCCGCGTCCCTGATAGGCGGGAACGACGCGCATCCGTTTGATCTCAGCCCGCTGTGCATCGGTCCGCTTCAAGGCTCCCATCGCCACAAACAGGCCGTCTTCCTCGCCGATCAGAAATTCTCCCCCATTTTTGAGATAGGTTTCTTCAATCGCATAGACATCATCATCCCAGGGACCTCGCCCCAGATAGGCTCCGGTCTGCTGAATGGCGGCGACATGGAGATATTCGACGGCCTCCTGATCGGAGGAACTGTAGCGACGTACTGTAAACATGAGCGTTTTCCTTCTAGAGCGTTATTTTGCAATTACACGATAAAAAGCAGGTATCGAGCGGCACTGTTTGCGGGTGTGGTGAATGAACTGAGGCCAGAGATTTGATAGCGCAGACAGTCGCCAGGTTGTAGCTCATAGGTCTTGCTCTCGACGTTGATCTCCAATTGCCCTTCGATCAGGAGCAGATGGTGTTCTAAGCCGGGTCTGGACGAACGATCGTAGGTGATATGCGTTCCCGGTTCGAGTTCGCACTCAAGCACCTCGCCAGCCAGCGTCTGAGCAGGCGGCGAGACTGAACGCCGCTGGAAGCCAATACTCTGATCCGTCCAGACAGGCTGGGAACTGTGGGGAATCAGAGGGATAAAGTGTTCTTCGACCATGCGTATCAGCCGCGACATGGGCAGACCATAGGTCGCGCAGAGCTTGCCCAGCACA
>JAICIM010000516.1 GCA_025928885.1 Ktedonobacteraceae bacterium
CAATCCAGCGGCCCAGAAAAGCTACTATGGCTGGTTGCTTGGCGATAAGAATCAGAGCGACGAGCAAGCGATTTTGCTGGGTGTGTTGCGCCTCAATAAGGGGAGTGTGCGTCTGCTCTATCCAGGCGATGCTGCGCATACCAATTTGCTGGCGATCACCAGTCGCTTCCGGGTTACGGAAGAAGACGCAGCTGTGACGCCCATCTCGCCAACGCCCGACTACAACGCCTGGCGCTACTATGGCGAGATTGCGCAGACACCGCTGAAGGAGCCGGGCGACACACAGAACTTCAGCTACCTGGATCATCTGCGCCACCTGCTTGCCGCCGATCCGACGCTCGATCAGATGGAGTTGCCCGGTGGGTTGAATAACTGGCTGTATCGCAATACCAGCAAGGTGTTGGAGTGGATGGGGAGTATGCGCGAACCCTGGGAAGATAGCAAGGACGTTGGCTTTGTGCGTCGTCAGACGATTCGTACTCTGAGCTATCTTGACGGCATCTCATTTGTCCAGCAGGATCTGCCGCCCAATACGCCATCTTTGATTAACGAACGGCTGGCCCGGGTTGGTTTATTAGAGGTGAAGGGGCCAACGCAAGATCCACCGGGCTATCTCACACATGTCGTCCATCATTTGAACGGTCTCTTACAGGCACCGGGAGCCACGCCTGAACTGCGCAAGAACGTGGCCGATATTGTGATGGCGCTCAATAACGCCAAATACTGGTTGACCCGCTTACGCATGGATGCACAAAAGCTCATGAAGATGACCGATGCTCAGTTGCGGCAGCCAGCGACGCTGAACCTGATTAACGACATGATCGATAACGCCACCAATGCTTATAGCGGCGAGATCGATCCTGCCAGCGGCCAGATGCGCCAGGGCGTGAGCTGGATTCACGATCATATGCAATTAATCGCAAACTTTTCTATCTCAACATTTACTGCAAGCAGCCAATCTATACAAATGATACAGGGTACAAAAAATGCAAAAGCATAATATACAAACTAGAGAAGGTAATATCCATGCTCGTCTGTTTGGGGGCGCGGCGGTGGTGCTGGTAGTGATTGGCGGCCTGATCTCCGGGGTGTTCGCTGGCTCCATTCAGCGTGCGCTGATGGCCCCGCCGGTCGTGGCGGCAAGCACCCCGCAGGCGTCACAAGCGGTGCAGGCGATGCCCACGACAACTGCTGTCATGCCTGTAACCGGAACGCAAATGCTGGCCGAAGATACGTTTAAGCGTGCCAATGGCGCTCATTGGGGAACCGCTTCCGACAATCGCATGTGGGAGGGCGACGCCAATCAGCAAGCAGCGTTCTCGATCGTTGGCAACACGGGCCAGATTGCTAATGGCACCGGCACATTGAATGCGCTACTTGGCCCCAATAAAGATAATGTTGATGTTTTATTACAGGGATCAGTCAATCACTTCGCGGCGAAGGGCCAATCAAATCTGGGCGTTGTTCTGCGCTGGAACGATGCGAATAACTGGTATAAAGCCTTGATCGATAATGCAAATCTGACCATTCTGAAACGTGCTAATGGGCAAGGAGGCGCTTTAAGCAGCGTTCCATTCAATGCGCAAGATAATACGTCCTATTCGCTTCGGTTCCGTGCGGTTGGCGCGACGCTGTATGCGAAGGCGTGGCCCAGCAACATGCCAGAGCCAACGAACTGGACGTTAACCGCGACCGATACGGCCCTCTCCACTGGACAGGCTGGTGTGCGCGTTCTGGTGCAGAGCGATACTGTGATGAAGATCACCCTGTTTCAGGCGACAGCAGCAAGCGCGACAACGATGTAATAGATCGGGGGAGTTGCCTGCTTGAGAAGCTCCTCGTTTATGGTGAAAGTGTGAAGATTATGGAACGGTTAAAAGCAGCACTTGTCAATTACTGGTGGGTCAGGATTGCGGCTGGCGTGGGTCTGCTGATCGGTGGCATTGTTCTCTATACGCTCTCAGGAGGGTTCCCGCCCTGGGCGTGGCGCTTTGCCGCATCTGTCTTCCCGCAAACTCCGCGCCTCTGGGCCGCGCAGGGGGCTGCTGTCCTCTTCCCCTTGCTTGGATTGGGGCTGTTGTCGCTCTCGCTGCTCATTCTCTGGATCGTGGTGCTGGGGTCGCTGGTAAAGCTGGTCGTATTCTCATGGCAGCTCCATCATGATCGGCAGCGATTTGCGCATGATCTGGAGGAGGCCGAGTATATGGCTGAGTACATGGCGCGGCGCGAGATGGAAGATGGGGAGCATATGCGCCAGTTATCGGCCAAATGGCATCCTGAAAGCGCTTTACCATCGCGTGCTTCGCGTCGAGAGCCGCAAAGCTCTGCTGCTTCGTCGGTGCCTGCTCGTTCTCGTCCCAGCCGCTCTCCGGCTCGCTGGTCCCAGGATCTGGATGAGGCCATCGAGTTTGAGGTCTCTGAGGAAGCCATCGCCACCTCGCAAAAAATGGCCGCGATGGAGCGAACCGCCGCCACTCAGCGCCGCAAAGTTGCCAACGCGCCCGAACCGTCGGCACCCTATGCGGAGCCAACATATCGTGCGCAGCCTGCGCAACCGACGGCCTATAAAACGACCGGGCTGCTCTCATCGTGGGAAAGCGGGAGCACAACCTATGAACCAGCCGCTCGTCCCGCTTCTCAGCCACCTGCTGCCCCGCCGCGCGTCGATACTCGTTCGCGGCCACTGTCATCGCCTTTACCCGCACCTTCTACGGGTTCGTTGCGCAGTCAGTTTCGTATTGTGCCTCGTTCTGATGAAGAAGAGGTCGCAGAGGTACTGCCTAAAACGGATTACTCGACGCAGCCGTATCTGGAGAATAGTGAGATCGAGGAGCATCCAACGCTGCCGACGACCGAGAAGTTGCCTGACGATGAGGACGATGATGATTTGCTGATGGCGCTGCGGTTGGTGGTTGGCATCGGCCTTGATCCGGGCATTGTGCGCAAAGATTCTCCCAATGAAGATAACCTGCTGGCGATTCAGGGGTTGCATGATGGCGAAAATGGACCTGTGCCGCTGGGCCTGTTCGTGGTTGCCGATGGTATGGGCGGGCATGCTGATGGGCAGGAGGCGAGCCGGTTGGCGATCCAATCGATCAGCGATGTCGTCTCACCGGCGATTCTGCGCAATGCGGAGCCGGACGAGACCTTCTCCGACCTGCTCAAAGATGGCGCTCACCGGGCCAACCTCGCCATTTATCGCCGCAATCGTGAGCAGGAGCATATGATGGGAACGACCCTGACCGCCGCGCTAGTTGTTGGCACAGATGCGTATGTGGTGAATGTCGGGGATAGCCGTACCTATCGCTATCGTCCCGGCGAGGGGCTGGCGCAGATCTCGCGCGATCATTCGGTGGTGGCACGGCTGGTTGAGGCTGGTATTATCAGTCGCGAGGATGTCTATACGCATCCCAAGCGCAACCAGATCTATCGCTGCCTGGGCGAGAAAGCCTCGCTCGAACTCGATTACTTCCATATCGATGTGCAGGCGGGCGATATCCTCATCCTGTGCTCCGACGGTTTGTGGGAGATGGTGCGCGATCCCGATATCGAGAACATCGTGGCCTCTTCATCTCCCCATGCCTCGCAGATCAGTTCAATGCTTATTCAGGCCGCGCTGACCAGAGGTGGCGCTGATAATGTCAGCGTGGTGGCGGTCTGCGTCCTGCCAGCGGAGTGATGTTTGCTCCGCTGGTCTGGCTCGTCAGGGGGTTGAGAGTGGCGTGGTCTTGAATTGTGTGCTGACAAACTGTTTCCCATCCCAGCGATAGGCGGCAGCGATATGCAGGTCCGGGCAGCAATGCGGTGCGGTGGCAGAGTAGCCACTCCCGCTCAGCTGGATGATCCGGTTGGCGATGCTGACCTTCTCAACGCTCCATTTCCCCTCCGGCTCAGTTTTGTCTGAGAGCGGCAACTCTCCCAGCAAGACTGGATGGCTGGCGGTGCCGCTGTAGACGAGGATGTGGACGCCGCCAAAGTCAGCCCCGGTACAGCTATAGCGCACAGCCGCCTCCGGTTGACCATCGCCAGTCAGATCGCCATAACTGACCGGTTGATAGATCTCGAAGTGAATAAACTTGTTTTCGGCCTTGCCGTTGTGCGTGATGAAGGGCTGAGTGTTGCCATAGCAGGAGCTGGTGTAGGAAAAATTGTCCCAATCAACCGCTTTCAAGGAGGTTGCGGCTGTTGGCGAAGACTCAGGAGGCGGTGTAGTACTGCTTGCCGTTGGGGGTGGTTGATTGGAGGAGCCACAGGCAGCCAGCAAGCAGGCGGTTAGAATGAGTAGCAAAGAGCATAGTTTTCGCATGGTCTACTCTCTCCAGATTCTCATGAGATAGGTCTACCTATCCGTCATTATGCCACGACCCGGGCCTCTCTTGCTGATAAACAAGACCGAAAAGTTGCAACATTGCGGTGGTGAACGCTGAGTACGAATAGATCGTCATGTCCCTCTGGATTTTCACGACGGGAGCGTGAACACGTGGGTCTGCGCAAAGGGGAGAGGTGTCGGTATGAAACGAAATGGCTTTCTGACCCGTATCAGGTAAGTATTGGAGAAGCATTATCATTTTTGTAAACTTCTACCTCCTGAGATGAAAGAGAGGTTATAATGCATAGATTACCTGACAGGAGTATGGAGACGACGCGGGTTGTCATTCTGCTCTGTATTGTGCTGGCGCTCCTGGCATTGATCGTTTTGAATACCATTTCTCCGCTGTTGCTAGATTTCTACACCATTCTGCTCTGGCTCGTGCTGGGGCTGGGACTGCTCATTATGGGGTTGCGCGGCTTGCGTCAGGAGAGGCGTGGCCGAGACTATCAACCCTGGTATCGAGAGCCGGATGTGCTTCTGAGTGCCGGTGCGTTCTTCGCTGTTGCGCTCTCCTTTATGCTGCACTACTTCTCGCATCAGAACATAGTAACCGACGTTCTGCTCTTGATCATCTTTGGTATTCCAACACTGACATTTTTCATATATTCATTGTGTATGGGTGGCGCTCCAGTGCAACCACAGCGCAGGTCCAGCCGCTCAAATCGTTGGTAGTTGTGCTTCCTGGTTGATGAAAAAATGACATTCGTAGTTGCGCGACTTTATCGCGCCTTACTCGCCTGGAGCCACCTTCCACACAGGCGAGTAAGGCGCGATACAGTCACGCAACTACGAA
>JAICIM010000032.1 GCA_025928885.1 Ktedonobacteraceae bacterium
ACTAGAGAGCGAGCATGTACCGGTTTCTTGCCTGGAATTTTATACTAGAGTGTAGGACTACTTGAAGCATATGTCCCTTCGTTACCGTGTAATAAAGAAGAATGTCGGGTTTTGCTGAAAGAAGTTATTCACATAATCCGTGTAGTTCAAGATAAGAAAGGAAACTTATTATGGCAGAGGTAGCATATTGCGTGAAATGCAAAGAAAAACGTGAGATGAAGAATCCTCATCAGATCGAGATGAAGAACGGCAAGCCAGCCATGCAGGGCGAGTGCTCTGTGTGCGGCACCAAGCTCACTCGCATTCTTTCCGCAAAAGCAAAGTAACGCTCACTTTCTATGCGATTATAGTGCATCGAACCTTGCGTTCAATGCACTATTTTTATAGTTCGTAGCCGCGCGACTTTATCGCGCCTGGTGGCACCTTTGAGAAGGGTGAACCAGGCGCGATAAAGTCGCGCGGCTACGAAGCGGGAGATTTCACTATAGAACTCTTTGAATGCAATAGATAGAAATTACTCTTTGAGCGAAATTTGAAGAAATCTGAAAAAGCGCCGATTAAAAGGGATAAGTGGGGAGGAGGGGACATTCATGCACCTTGTGCGACACCTCTCCGATATTTCCACTATTTACGGTGGGGGTAGTTATACGTACATGCGCTCTTCACGACGACATGTATAATAGCTTCTGGCGATAACGTCTATGGATCTATTTTTGAGTTTGCTTTCGTAGGAAAGGAAAGAGTCGTATGCTCGCATGCAAAAGCGTGCCACTTATTGAACCAATAAGTCGAAGGCGGCAGCATTCGCACCTCGTAACAGGAGGAATATTCCTCTCTGTGATGCTTGTCTCTATGTTCATCGGTATCCCAAATCAGGTACATGCCCAAACGGTCAATATGAATTGTACCTTGATCGTTCCTCGCAACCCGCTCTCTGCGACGGGACTGGCAACACCTTATATTTTACAGGCAACGAATCCAGCTGAAGGGCCATGTCGCGAGGCCAATCCAATGCAATCGGCCTTTGTGCAGGCGGCGGTGGTCAATCCTAAGACAGGTTTTCTTGCTGTCTATAATCCGCTCGTTATTGACCAGGGGATGCGACCAGCGGCCAAACCGGTGATACCGACTATTCCTGCCGGATCGGTAGTTGGTATCTGGTTTGGCTTTAATGGTGCAGTTCTTACGCTTCAGGGGGCGCAAGCAAATACTCTGGCTCAGGGGAATTGTGTCAATGGTCTTCCCGACTCTCCTTTTGGTCAGTTTGCCTATTGCAATGCTGTCTCTTTCTTTGCCGCTGCCAATCAAGGCATCAGGACCGGCACGATTGTTCCCCCTGCATTAGGGAGAGATCACAAGGGATTGCCCTGCCCCACAACGCGTAGTTTCTTCATTGTTGACCAGGATCAGAGCGATAATGTGACTACCTCATATCTCATTTCGCCCCGTGGACGATTGGCGCAGAACACTGCTGCAAATAGAAACGCTCTTGCGAATGCGACGGTGCTCACCAATCCAAGCGACAATCGCTTGCTGATCTCAATAGATGCGGTGCTGGGGTGTACCCCCTGGATGAGGCCCGATCTGGCTGATCCAGGCCATTTTACGACGGCGCTGCCACTCAACGAATTGCAGGCCGCAGCCCATCAACCATCCCCAATGGCGCTTGTGCCTTCCAATGATCCGATGGTGCTGGTCATGAGAAACAACACCTTTGCTCCCAGCCTGACGAAGTTAAATCTCTATCGGGTTGGTGTTGATCAGCCAGAAGCGCGAACGCTTTGGGAGGCAAGCCCGCGAGCATACTGCCTCAATCTAGTGCAGATTGCCCCTTATCGCCTGGCTATCGATGCACCGCTACTTGGTCAGGGAGCAACGCCCGATGCAGCGGTTGGCAATACGCTCTTCACCTTTATGGCTCAGCGTTACGTCAACACGTTTACGAAGCCGTTGGGAACCGGCTTGAACTGCATGAACATGTTCCAACTGCAACCTCGTGTTGCAACTGTGAAGAATGGGGAAGACGTGGCAATTGCTGTGCTTATCACCGTCAATGGCCAGAAGCGATGCTTTAATTCATTGGGTATCGCCGCGCCCATCAAGGCGTGTGCTGGCGCGAAAGATACCTCAACTCCAGGTCCTACCGTGCATGCCTAGCTGAGATCTGGAGACCCTTTAAGCTAATCATGCAAACTTGCTCCGACCAGGCATAGAGCGTTTGCAGCCAGGACCCTTGACCCTGTTCATGTCAGTACACATGAACAGGGTCAAGGGTCCTGCTGCTATCTGACTGACGAAATGGCCACTTCTATGACACGGTATGCGATAATGGAGAAGCAACATAACCGCATCTTGCTTTCAAACGTACTAACTATGGGATGAGAAAGCTTGCGAAGGATCAGAGAGAGAAGAGGCCGTGATAAACAACCATCCTGCACAGGAACAGCTTGCCGCTAACCTTGCGAACGTGAGAGCCGCTATTGCAGCAGCCGCCCAACGAGCCAACCGCCATCCCTCAGACATTACGCTGGTTGCAGTCTCCAAGACCCATCCTGTCGAATTGGTGAAGATGGCATATAATCTGGGGGTGACCGATTTTGGTGAGAATCGCGTTCAGGAAGCACAGGCAAAGATTGATGATTTTCATCCACAAGATATGCGCTGGCACATGATTGGTCACTTGCAGAGCAATAAAGCCGGAAAGGTTGTTGAGTCCTTCGATTTTATCCAGAGCGTGGACAGCCTTCGCCTCGCTCAGACCTTGCAGCGGCACGCCGCCGAACAGAACAGGCGCGTGCCAATTCTGCTAGAGGTCAATGTTGCGGGCGAGGAGAGCAAAGCGGGGATAACGCTAGATGAGACGCCAGGCGTGGCTCGCCAGATTGCAGCCCTTTCCCACCTTGAGATGCAGGGGTTGATGACGGTTGCTCCGCGTGTGAGCGATCCCGATCAGGTACGGCCTGTCTTCCGTGCATTGCGTGAATTGCTGGATCGCTTGCGACAGGAATTGCCTGCGTGTGCATGGCATCACCTCTCAATGGGTATGACCGATGATTATAGTGTGGCGATCGAAGAGGGGGCGACTATTGTTCGTGTCGGACGGGCGATTTTTGGTGAACGCCCTTATGCCTGAAGGAGCTTAGCTATGAAAGCCGATGATTTACTGTTTGGCCGCCGTATTCGGCAGAATCATGCCTTAGAGCATGCCACAATCACGATTCTGAGCGAGAGGGTTCCCAATTTAAGCGTCAGCGCCCGATCCAGTTCGGATGGCTTTATTGTCTTTGGCGATGTTGATCTGGGAGAGTTGCGCCGCGCCTCCGATGATGCCCTGCGCCGCCTTCAGGCCGGTGAAGCGGAACTGGCGATCCATCCAAACTGCGGCACCAATCTGGCCGTTGGCGTCTCGCTGGTCACGCTGGGAACGCTGCTGGCGCTGATGTCGAGCCAGGTGCGCACACGCGTTGCGACCGCCGCCGCCTCATCCCTGGCCGGTTGGGTCGCCGCCCGCCCCGTTGGTGAGTATGTCCAGCGCCACTTTACGACGCTGCCGGACCTGCAAGGGGTGCGCGTGACGGAGATTGCCCGGCGCAAGTTCCTGGGGATAACCTATATTGATGTGAGAACTGTTCAGGAGTAGATCGTTTCATGCTACAGCTTAATATTATCCACCAGGCTGTAACTATCAGCACTGGCCTCATCATCGTGGCCATGTTTGTGCGCTTCATCGCTTCATGGTTCCAGATTGATGAGCGCTATGCTTTTATTCGCATTCTGGCCTACATCACCGATCCCTTTATCGTCCCGATTCGTCGGTTGGTGAAGCCGGTCTGGGTGCTTGATCTCTCGTTCTTTATTGTCTGGTTTATGCTGCAGACGCTTCAGTTGCTGCTGCTCCAGGCGCTCCCGCCCGGCTGGTAGCGCTGAAAATGAGAGAATAATCTTATGCGTATCAGTGTGCGCGTGATCCCGCGCAGCAGCCGTAATGTGTTGGAGTGGAATGAGGGCAGCATTCGAGCGCGGCTAACCGCTCCCCCGGTTGAGGGGGCCGCGAATGCCGCGCTGATCGAATTGCTCTCGAAGCAGCTTGCTCTGCCCAGGCGCAACATCGAGATCGTGCGTGGTGCAACAGGCAGACAGAAGATCATCGAGATTGCTGGCCTGACGCTGGAAGAGGTTGAGCAGAGGATCAGGTGAGATCGCCCTCCTGCTGCTCAGTGTGCAACTCCCCATGCCACAGATGCCGCATCTCTTCGCTCTCCTGCAAGAGCGTATCGAGCGTACCTTCGGCCTCGACCTTCCCATCTTTAAGGACGATGATATGATCCGCGTTGCGCAATGTGGCGCGACGATGCGAAACGGCAAGGCAGGTTAGACTAGTACGCGCTGCGAGCTGCTGCCAGAGCTGTTGTTCTGTCTCCACATCGAGGGCGCTGGAGAGGTCATCGACCACCAGCAGTTCGGCGTCACGAACGAACATCCGCGCCGCCGCCGTACGTTGCATCTGCCCTCCCGATAGCTTGACGCCCCGCGATCCCACCATCGTTTCCAGTCCGCGCTCCAGTTCGGCAATATCACGCTCCAACACCGCCGCCTGCACAGCTCCTGGCAGGTCCACCCGCTTTTCAGAGAGGCCCAGCAGGATATTGTCTTTTAGCGTCTGGCTGAAAAGGCGCGGCACCTGGGATGTATAGGCACTGCGCGGTGGCACAAAGAAGCTGGCGGGATCTTCCACCAGTTTGCCATTCCAGCGAATTGCGCCCCCATCTTTGGGCAACAATCCCAACAATGTGCGTAGCAGCGTCGTCTTGCCCGCTCCGATGCGCCCGGTGACGACCGTAAAAGAGCCACGCGGAAGATGCAGATTGATCCCCTCGATGCCGCGCTTGCTGCCCGCATAGCGATACGTCAGCCCCTCTATTGCGATGTGCTCTAGTGTGTCGGCCTGTGTCTTAGCGATGGTGGGAAGCGTTGGAAGGTCGCTACGCAGGTAGAGCGGGTGATGTTTCACCAGCAGTTCGGCTGGCGCACCCTGCAATAGCGCAATCAGGCGTTCCAGCGAGACCTGCATCAGGCTATGCTTGGCAATGAAATCGCCCGCTAAGCTGATGATAAAGGTCAGCCATGACAGATAAGACACAAAGAGGGCAAAGTCGCCTACACTAAAAGACTTGCTTGCCATTGCCTGCGCCGCCGTCAGCAGTAGTAAGCCTGTCCCGATACTGGCGGCATTGCCTGAGATGGCATTGACGATCTTGGTTTGCAGGATATCGCGCAGTGCAGCCTTCCGACGCCTTTCATTCAGCTTCTCGAAGTGCTGGACGACGTGCTGTTCAGCATGGGCAACCTTGATGAGCGTGACGGCTCCAAACACATCACCCATCAGTCCTGTCACGCTGCCGATGGCTTTCTGATTGGCCTGGCGAAAATGACGAATGCGCTTCTTGAGCAGATTGACCACAACCACCACAACCAGCATCGGGACAAAGACCAGCACCGTAATCAGCGGCGAGATGCGCACGAGGATGATCAGCGCCACGATCAGCGCCACAAACTGCCCGATGGGGTCCGAGAGCCAGGAGCCAAAGGTGCCAACGTTTTCCGCGTCGTTGCGAAAGCGGCTGATGGCCTCGCCTGTCGAGGCGGGAAGCGCGTTTGCTCCGGGCCGCTGCATGATGCGCTCGAACAGGTTGCGTTGCAGCAGCGACATAAAGATGGCGTTGAGCGTCGTTTCTGCATACTGGCCGACAAAGAGCATACACTGGCGCGTGATTGCCACCCCGATCAATAGCGCCACAAAGCTCCAGATGCTCGTCGCTGCGGGTGCTGCATGGGTCAGGCTATCGAAGATTTGTCGCTCAATCAGGCCCGGGATCAGCGGAAACAGGTAGAGAAAGATTACATAGCTCATCCCCATAGCGAGGTAGAGCCAGGGCTGAAAACAGAGCAGACGCCAGATAAACCACATCGGTTTTCTCATGCCATCACCTCCTCAAGACCGGTGCGCAACAGATGGGCGAAGCGCGAATCGGGATTACGCGCCAGCTCCTCTCGCGCTCCATATTCACTACAAGAGCCATTATCCAGAATGAGGATCGTATCGGCGTGCAGGACCGTTGCCAGCCGGTGTGCAATGATAATGCCGGTGCGCCCCTCCATCAAACGATCCACGGCATGCTCAAGGCGGCGCTCGGTGGCCGGATCGAGGCGCGATGAGGCTTCATCCAGAATGACGATGCGTGGATCTTTGAGAAAGACGCGTGCAAATGAGATCAGCTGTGCCTCGCCTGATGAGAGACCACTCCCGCCTGGAGCCAGCACCGTGTCCAATCCTTCTGGCAGCGACTCATACCATTGCGCCAACCCTAACTCTTCCAGTGCTTGCACAATTCTCTCATCGGCAATACTCGTATCGAAAAGGGTGAGATTATCGCGAACGGTGGCATGCAGAATTTGCACATCCTGCGTGACCATGCCAATGCTGCTGCGAAGGGCCGCGATTTGCAACGTGTGCAGATCGCTGTTGCCAACACGAATCGCGCCCTGCTGCGGATCGTAGAGCCGTGTAAGCAGCTTTGTAATCGTGCTCTTGCCGCTGCCGGTGCGCCCCAACAGGCCCATCACCGTTCCCGCTTGTTGGGTAAAAGAGATGTGTTGCAAGACTGGCACATCTTGCGTGTAGGCAAACGAAACGTCGTCAAAGACGATTGAGAGCGGTCCAGCAGGCAGGCTTTGCTTGCCGTCCTGAATGGTGCTATGGATCGCGAACAGATCCAGTACGCGCTTGATGCTACCCGAAGCCTGTTGCAGATCGCGCATCTGCCGTACGATCTCTTGAATTGGATCGTTGATCAGCGCGGTATAGCCGAAGATCAGATAGACGGTGCCGAGCGTGGCGGAGCCTTCGCGAAAGAGGTAGACGCCCATTGCCAGAGCAACCGCGCCGCCAGTAGCGAAAAAGACGGAGGGGAGAATCCAAATGGCAGAGCTTCTGATCGCCGCACGCTGAGTCATATGTACACGTTGCCGCATCTTTTCTACCAATCCGCGCAGCATATACAGGGTGCCGCCGCTGGAACGAATATCCTCGGTGCCTGCCAGCCGCTCTTCGATAAAGCCAAAGAGATCGGCGCTGGCCTGGCGCTCTTTCTCCCAGGCGTTGGCGCTGAGATTGCGCAGACTGTATAACACAATGAGACAAATGAAGCAGAAGATCGTTACGATTAGCCCGACGCGCCAATCGATGCGAAAGAGCAGGATCAGCACACCCAGCACCAGCAGCAGATTGCCGAACAGCGCGACCAGGAAGCGCGAGAAGAAGTTGCCCAGCGTCGAGACATCGCCATCGATCCGCTCGATCAGTTCGCCCGGCGTATGAGATGTATGAAATGCCGGGTCCAGTTGCAGGCAATGCAGCATCAGTTCCGAGCGCATATGGTTGGTTGCCAGTTGACTGAGATTCTCCGCCATGTAGCTCTCACAGACTGCTACACACTGTTTAAGTACTGCCACCACGAGAAAGAGCAGAGCCGTAGAGATCAGCGCCGACATAGCTCCCCCGGCGCTGACTATATCGATAAAAATGCGAATCATCTGTGGATTGAGCAGGGCCAGCCCCATATTGATCAGCAGGAGCAGCAATAAAAAGAGTGCCAGGGACCATTGTGGTTTCAGATATTTGAGCAGCAAGTCCCGATATTGCTTCAATTGGAGGTCCACAACGTTGCCTTTCTGAATAGCTGGTTGGTTTTAAGCACACGACGATACGGTCAGAGAATGTTTTTGGAATAGAAGAAGCATGCAGAGATGGGGCGTCACAAGGAGGGAATCAAACCAGACCAGCCGGGATAGAGCATCCAGGACGGGGTAAAATAGCCTGTGACGATATCAATGCATGCCTTTGCGGCTGCAAGTTTGCGGCAATATCTTCAAGATAAGGGTTCCTTTCTGTATCACATCTTTTATAGATTACCTGACAAATTGCGATTTGTAAAGTGTTATTGCGGGTAATTGCTGTTTGCGGGGTACAAAAAAACAAACAGGGAAACAGCCTGAAAGTTTCCCTGTTTGTTTTTTCGGCTAGTAATCGATATCGCCGTAGACCTTATATGAGGCGGTGGCCCCGTAGCCTTGGAACTGTAAATGGAACGTCGTGCCGGCGTTGAGGCCACTCTTGATCAGCAGTTTGCTGCCAACCGACGTATATTGTACCCAGCTGCCACAGCTGCCGCTGGAGGTACAGAGCCGCACCTGCGTATTTTTGACCGAAGGAGCGCTACTGAAGGCGAAATACACCTTCCCGCTACAATACGCGCTGACGGTTCGATAGGTGCCACCATTGCTGTAGGCATAGCTATTGCCCTGATAGATAGGATTCGATGAAACGGAACCGCTCGTACACGGCTTCGGTGTGGGGGTAGGCGTTGGTTTGACCGGCGTCGGCGTGGGGGTAGGCGTCGGCGCAGGCGTTTCCGTCGTTGGAGACGGGGTAGGAACGGTCGGTTGCGTATCGCTGGTTGGAGTTGTGCCAGCAACAGGAGGAATGAGCGGCGTGGGAACCACACCTGGGGTGGGTGTGACGAGCGGAATAGTTGGAGGAATAACTGGCGGCGCGTCTGTCGTCCCACTATTGTCGCTTGTAGCGGGAGCTGGTGTCGGTGTGGCATCAGGATTGGATGTAGGGGTTGGGGTTGGTGTGCTGCTAGAGGCTGGCGGCACCGTTTTCGAGAAATATTGCTCATAGAGCGAGCGCATGATTTGTCCCTGGATCATAATCTGATCGTTGCTATTGATGGTTGGCGTTGAGCTTTTCGTGCCAGAATACTGCATGGAAGCAAAGACCTGATTGCTTGCCAGCGTTTGCATGGCGCTTTTCGTCCAGGTCGAGATAAAGCTGCTGTCGCTCTCCTTTCCGTCGTTGTTCTGAGCATTGGCGGCGTAGTTCCACTCGGTAATCATGATCGGCAGCGTTGTTTGCAGCATCGATTTCATTAGCGTGCGAGCCGAGGCAATATGCTGGTTCCACGCATTGATGCCATCCATGCATTGCTGCTTGCTCCACGTGCCATCACAGGTGAATTCGTGCCAGCTTATCTCGTTGGGCAAAGGATGGGCGCTGCGTAAAAAGGAGCGTAGATAGTCTTGATCATAATGATAGGTGACCGGGCCGATGAAATGCCCATTGGGAGCCAGACGCTTCAATGGTGGAATATTGGCATTCCAGGCGGCAGTATATTGATCGGCAGTAACCCCAACCACGTCTTCCTCATCGCCATATTCGTAATAGACCGTGGCATTGCCAAAGACCTGATTCATCACCTGCACCACCAGCGTATTGTCGGCCTGAGCATGGAGATACAATGGCCCATGCAGCGGGACCAGCGGTACTGCTTTGAGACTCTGTACATAGAGCGCCATATTCTTGATATCAGCCTGTGAGGGATTTTCTGCAAAAGAGATACGAATAATTTGCAGATGCATATTTTCTAATGCATTGGTCACTTGCGTTGAAGGTTGCGCTCGCTGCTTGTCGGTCGAAAAATCGAGATTGCTGCCAAAGAGGAGCGGCGAGACGTTTGCAACCTGTGCTGGAGCAGGAGTGGGCGTGTGAGCAGTGTTTGGCGTAGATGAATGGGAGAGATCGCCCAGACTGGATACCAGTACACAGATAAATATTATCACTCCCACCACAATTGTACCCAGGAAGAAAACACGTTTGACCGGCTCTGGCATTTCTGCGAAGCGCATATGAAAAGCTCCCTCCTTAATTTGAAGATCCTTCTATACATCCTCTACCTTGCCCTTATGATAAGTGGTCCGCCTGCTTTATAGTTTACATCAAAGCTAGAGGGAAGAGTTCATATATGTGAGAAGAGGGCTATTCAGCTGGGTAGAAATAGCAAAAAAGTGAGAGGAACCGTTTTTTAACGGCCCCTCTCACGTGATAACGTATGATGGACGTTGCGCTACTTTTGTCCGCTGGCGGTGGCGGCGCTTTCTGGGATCTGCGCAACTTTGGCGGGAATGCCATCGCGCAACTGCAACGCCGGAACGCTGGTGGCGCGGCGTTGGGCGCGAATGGCGGGGGCTTGAGCGCGGCGTGTGCTCGACACGGTGGCGCGGCCCACAAGCCAGATAAAGCCAAAGACCATTGCCCAGTTCACGATGCCCAGCACAACCAGGAAGAGCCAGGCGGGTGCCGCGAACGCATTCACGATCAGGTAGATGCCAGCCGTCACAATAATGTTAACCAGCGTGACCGGAATGAGGATCAGCCAGGTAAACTGCATCAGTTGGTCGGAGCGCAGGCGCGGCAACGTCGAGCGAACCCAGATGAAGACGAGGCAGAGCAGGTAGATCTTGAGGATCAGATAGACCAGACCCAGCAGGTTGCCTAGCAGGCCCCAGCCGAGATTGTTCAGGCCCGTCAGATAGGACACGCCGGGACCGGAGAAGCCTCCCAGGAAGAGATACGAGGCCACAGCAGATACGATGGTCATATTGCCATATTCGCCCAGGAAGAACATCGCCCAGCGCATGCCGCTATATTCGGTCATGTAGCCTGCAACCAGCTCCGACTCGGCCTCTGGCAGGTCAAACGGTGCGCGGTTGGTCTCGGCCAGACCACAGATGTAGTAGATGACGAGCATAAGCGGCTGAACCAGGAAGAACCAGGACCAGGGAGTGAAGCCCTGGAAGATGAAATCCAGCACAGGAATACCAGTATTGTGCCAGATATTCTGGAACGCCTGGATATCAAACAGCGAAAGGGTTCCGACACCAGATGGGCCGGAAGGATAGCCGGGCAGGCCAATCAGGATACTGGTGAGCATCACCACGCCGACCAGCGAGAGGACCAGGGGCAACTCATACGAGATCATCTGTGCCGCCGAACGCAGGCCACCAATCAACGAATACTTATTGTTGGAACCCCAGCCGGCCATAATCACGCCAACGACATCGATTGAACTCAACGCCACATAGTAGACAATACCAGTAGCAATGGCACTGCCTGGAATGCCGATGTAGGGGGAGAAAGGCAGGACGGCAAAAACGCCGATCACCGGGGCAAGGAAGACTGCCGGGGCAAACAGGTAGAGTGCTTTATCGCTATTGGCGACCTGAATATCTTCCTTCAAAAGCAGCTTGCCCACGTCGGCGACTGTCTGCAATAATCCCCAGGGTCCGGTATGCAGTGGTCCCGTGCGATCCTGCATCCAGCCCATAACTTTGCGCTCGGCCAGAATCAGGATAACCGCGCTTGTCAAAACAAACCCGAAAAATGAGAGGAATGCTACAACAAACCGCAGAAAATCCCACGAGATAATTCCATGCCAGAGTTGTAGATACCATATATCGTCTGCAAACAAAATGTTCATAAAGATAACTCCAGCGGCGAATATACAGGGGTGAGTCGCCTGTGTACATTCGCGATCAGCTTTATCGGTCAACCTCACCTAATACAATATCGGTACTACCCATAATTGCCACCACATCGCTCATCTTGTGACCGCGCAGCAATTCTGGCAAGACCTGCAAATTTACAAAGGATGGACCGCGCAATTTTGCACGCCAGGGATATTCGCTGCCATCGCTGATGAAGTAGATGCCCAGCTCGCCTTTACTGCTCTCAATCGCGAAGTAGGTCTCGCCGCGTGGCGGACGCAGAGCGATCGGTGTGCGGGTGCCAATCGCGCCACCAGGCAACTTATCAATGGCGACGCGGCAGAGGCGGATGCTCTCGTAGATCTCCTGCATGCGCACCTTGTAGCGTGCATAGCAGTCGCCTTCCTGGCGCACCTGGGTGTTGACTGGTACTTCGCGATAGGCCATATAGGGGCGATTGACGCGCAGATCCCAGTTGATGCCACTGGCACGCAGCATCGGACCGGTCAAACCATAGGCCAGTGCCTGCTGTGGATCGATATAGCCGACGCCCTGTGTACGAGCCTCGAAGATTTCGTTGCCGGTGACGAGCAGCTCCAACTCGGCCATGTTCTTTTCTAACTGATCGAAGAAGGCTTCACATTCCTTGAGCCAGTCTTTGGGGAAGTCGTGCAGCACACCGCCGACGCGAATGTAGTTGACGTTAAAGCGGCTGCCGCCCAGCGCCTCGAAGAGAGAGAGGATGCCTTCACGATCGCGGAACGTCCAGAGGATAGGGGTAAAGGCTCCAAGATCGACCAGATAGGTGCCGACGGCGACGAGATGGCTGGCGATACGCTGCATCTCGCCGGTGAGCAGACGAATATATTGTGCGCGACGTGGCGGCTCGATGCCCATCTCCTGTTCGACGGCACCGGCATAGGCAATCTCATTAAGCATGGGGGAGAGGTAATCAGAATTGTCCATATAGCGAATGCCGCCCATAATCGGACGATTTTCTAGAATCTTCTCGATGCCGCGATGCAAATAGCCGATGACCGGAGTACAGTCAATCACTGTCTCCCCTTCCAGCGTCAGTATTAGTCGGAGCACGCCATGTGTGCTGGGGTGCTGCGGACCCATGTTCAGCAGCATCTCCTGCGACTTGAGGATACCCTCTTCCGACTCTTGCGTTGCGGTGCCGGGAGTCATGCCGTTCTCTTGGTCTGTAGCCATGAATGACCTCTTTTATACTGTGTTACTTTCTCTCTTGGAACAATTGATTTACTTCTTTTTTCATTGTTGCTTCTGGCCGCTCTGGATTTTTCGTAGACGCAACCAGAAGCTATAGGCCCACATCAGAGCCATTAGTGCGGCGATGCCACCATAGAGCAAACGATTTGGATCGGTTGTAAAAAAGGAAAATGAGATCGCCAGACCCAGGCATCCCAGCGTGACCATTCCAGGCATAATCAATGCCTGATAGCTACTGACCCTGGATGTCTGTTCTATGCGTCTGTCAGCGCGTGTCGTATGTACCGTTTGTCTGTCAGTTGTTGTACTGGCAGGGGTATCAGCCGCACGCCGTTGCTGCGTGTCGGGACGTGTACCGGTGGTATTCCTCTGTCCAGTCCCTTTTTTAGTCTTTCGTCTCGCCTTTGGCATGCCACCCACTCATGTCCTCTCAGGCATCTACTGGCTTTTGCCCGGCACCGATTCGCCTTCGGGGTCGGCCTCTTCCTGATTGGCCCCTTCGTTGCCGTGAAAGGCGTGACCAAAGGTTGGGGTGCCAGGGTGCAGGCGCTCTTCCAATCCCTGCCCCAGCTTCTTCTGAACTACGCGCTCAAGGTTCTGCTGCTGGAACTTGCCGGAGACCGCCATATTGGGATCAACCTGGGTGGTCGCACGCGGCTTCACCGTCATCGGAACCTGATGGAAACTTTTGAGCAGGGGATAGCCCTCGAAATCGTCGTCGAGCAGCATGCGCCTCAGATCGGGATGGCCCGCGAAGCGGATGCCGTACATATCATAGGTCTCGCGCTCCAGCCAGTTCGCCGTCGGCCATACCGAGACGACGCTATCGACCTCCGGGTTCTGCGTATCGATACGAACCTTCAACTGGATCAGCTGACCGCGTGTGGTGGCACGAATATTGTAGACCGTTTCCAGATGATCGAGCATATCAACGCCCGAAATGCAACTGAGCAGGTCAAAACCAAGCTGGTCGCGCAAAAAACGGCAGACCGCAACAAGATGTTCGCCGTCAATATCCAGGGCGAGATAATCGCCTCGCAGCGTCTTAGGGTTGACAGGTTTCCCTGTAATTTGAGCGATAGGGGCCAGGTCGCGGGCGAGTGCGGCATTCTGGTCCCGATACCCAGTTGTGGCGCTGGGCATACTTCTTGAACGCGGTACTAGATCCATCGAGTCACTCCCTTGCGCCAGGCATAGACGAGGCCGAGCGCGAGAACCACAATAAAGAAGAGCATTTCAACAAAGCCGAATATACTTAATTGTTTAAATATGACTGCCCAGGAGATAATAAAGACAATATCCACATCAAATGCAACAAAAAGTAGTGCGAAAATGTAGAAACCCAGCGGATACTGCACCCAGGCTGAGCCAATCGGTGTCTCTCCTGACTCGTAGGTCTGCAACTTCTCTTTTGTGCGTTTATGAGGCGCAAGCAGATTAGCAACGATTGTAACGACGATAACAAAAACAAATCCAGCTGCTAATAAGATGCCTGCGTAAAGATATCCTGTATTCGCTGACACAAGCATTCCCTCCAATAACTGCCCCTGTCCGCTTGACACGGGCAAGAAGTACTGCATTGATTATAGCACAGGGTGGAAGGTGCGACCAATCGGCAGGAGTAGCCTCGACAGCAGCGAGACCCCCTGATGTTCAACGCGGGAGATCTGCATTGCTACCTCTTTTCCCACATTGAGCATCAGGGGGTCTCGCTGCTGTCTGAGAACCGCCGCTAGAGCTGCGGCAGTTGGATGGTGTCGGGTTTATCGATAAGTTGGAAGCTCGGTACCTGTTCCTGTTGATCGTTTTCCTGTACAGAAACGACGATCACGCTGACGTTATCCTCGCCGCCGCCCTCCAATGCCGCCTGGATTAACGCATCGGCTGTCTGACCGGGGTTGGGCGTCGTGGTCCTGATGACCTCTTCGATCTTGGGGTCGCGCACCATATCCCACAGGCCGTCGGAGCAGAGCAGGAACTTGTCGCCCGGCATAAGATGGACGGTAAAGGTATCGACCTCAACGATCGGTTTTTCGCCCAGACTACGATAGATCTGGTTTCGTTTGGGATGAGTGTAGATATCGTCGGGCTTGATGATGCCGGCCTCGACCAGACTTGCCACCACCGAATGGTCATTGGTGACCTTACGCAGACCTCTGCCCTCACGATAGAGGTAGGTGCGGCTATCACCCACGTTGGCGACGTACGCCGTCGTGTTGACGATCAGGCAAGCCGTCATGGTCGTTCCCATATCGGCCCCCTTCTCCATGTTATTCGAGTGGACCGCCTGATTGGCCTGCTGTACGCCTTCGCCCAGCAGACGTTCGAGCAGGTCGTCCTGCAAATCGCTGAGTTTCACCAGCTTGGGCAATAAGAAGTCGATGATCGTCTGAATGGCTTTGCGGCTGGCATCCTGTCCATTGGCGTGTCCTCCCATGCCATCGGCTATGACGAAGAGGCCGATATGCAGGGGCGATGCGCTGGAGCCACGAATGCTCTGTGCGGCGAAGAGGCTATCTTCGTTGGGCTTGTAGCGGCGCTTAATGCCTGGATCGGAGCGCGTTCCCACCGCGAAGGCGACGTTATGACCATGCCAGCTCTGGAGGCCGAATGGCTCGGTTGGATCGTTATCTCCCTGTCCGTTGAGTCCACCGCTCGGGGTCATCTCGACCGTTGGCTGATCGGCCAGAGGGCCGCTTGGAACAAGCGTTGGCTGATCGGCCATAGAACGGGGTGCTGGCGTTTTCAGGCGCATATGAATGCCCGATTCGGACGGCGAGAGCCAGGTCTGACAGTGTGGGCAGCGGGTCGCGCCCTTTGCCACCGGCTCGCCGCAATTGGGGCAGCGTAGCTCTGGAACGGGCGGCAATGGACTGGTTCTCACGTCTCCACCGCGCATGAGGGGCGCACCGGGCTGTATCTGCATGGTGGGCTGTTGCGCCGCCCAGGCTTGCTGTTGCTGGCCTTCTTCCATCATACGCTGGGCGGCCAGCGTTGCATCGTGATTGGCCTGTGCAAATTCGTCTTCCAGGCGCTTTTTACGAGCGCGTGAGCGACCAAAGATCAGGCTCACAATGATGATGATGGCGATGAGCAGAATCAAGCCAACAACGCTGGCCAGCCAGATCGGCACGCCTTCAATCTTGCCATCCTGGAGCAGCGAGGTGCTAGAAGAGGCAGGCGTACTCGTGGGTTTTGGCGTGGCTGTGGCGCTGAGTGCCGCTGTACGCGAGGTCTCCGCAAGCTTTTGCGCCCCCTCGAACTGATCGTTCGCCTGCGCTGCTGCCTGGAATGCCTGCTGAGCATCGCTGTATTGCTGACGATAGTAGGCGGTAATTCCCTTATTCCAGTTGTCGCGAACGATGTTGGTGGGCGGATTTTTGATCGCGTCCACACTCTGCAACAGCTTATTAATATCAGTACTGCTGACCTGTTTCCCATCAGCCGTGGCTATAGCCGCCAGCTCACCGGCGCTGTTCACAAGAGGCATCCCCGGCTCTTTTTCAGCACTGGTGAAGTCAGCTTGAGAAGCGATGGTTTTGCGGGCTGGAGTAAGGAACTGCTGAATCTGTGGCTTGAAGCTGCTCACCTGTTTGGCGTCGCTGATTGAGGAGGGAGGTATCCCTATCGTGTTGATATCTTTTGTCAGATAGAGCGCCGCCTCTGGAGTAGGATCAGCTACGGCCAGATCAAGGAAAGGGAGCAGCTTGATCGAGGTGCTATTGAAGGAAAGCAGGGCCAGAGGGTTTTGCGTGTGAATTGCGTCTTTCAACGCAGCCTCATCGATGGTTGCGAGAGGAGATGTAGACGGTTGACTGTTGTAGGCACTGCTCGCGTAAATCTCGATCGAGCTGAGCGTTGCGGCTGTGTGCGCCGGGATACACTGCGCCTTGCCCATGTCAAGCAAGCTGGCATCGGTGAGTACCCAGTTGACCTGTTGATTGTTCTTGCCGGTCACTCCGCTCCCCACCAGCACGCCCAGGCCGGTGCATTGAGCAATGACGGCGGGGGCCGATCCCTGCTTGGGTTGATTGGGCTGGCTGTACGAAATTAGCAGGCGCACCATCGAGACCCCTGCGCGAGTGAGGTCCTGTGGCTGCTGTTGCGTCGTTGGTAACTCTTGATGAGAAGACGCCAGTGTGGGTGAAATGAAAAACAGTGATAATAGCAGCGCAACAAGGAATCCGCTGAGGGCGTGACCGGTACACTGGCCCGCCCTCCTTTGCCTTTGAGATAGACTGCTATGTGTACTCATTGACACATTCCCCTTCATGCCGGATATACAGCGCATAGAAATCGCCTCTTACCGTCCTAAACGCGCTCGTAAACGTTGATACGTCTGCTGTACCGCCGGATCATTACCCAAGGGTGCTATGATATAACTGCACTCACGCAACGCATCTTCTAACTTGTTTTGCATCTCATACACCTGGCAAAGCATGAAGCGTACCCGGTGTTCGGCAGGATTAATAACGAGAGCTTGCACAAAGGCATGCTCAGCTACCGGCAGTTGATTGATCCGCTGAGCGAGTTGACCAAGAGTGATGGCGAAATGGAGTGCCGGTTGCATTGGTTGCCTGGGTATCAGTTGCAGGGCTTCCTGATACTCGCGAAGTGCAGGTTCTAATTGGCCGGTCTTCTCGTAGCATTGTCCCAATCGGAAATGAGTCTCAGCATCTTTTGGATTCAAACTCAGGGATTTGATATACGCCGGGATAGCCTGAGCCGGTTGAGGGCGCAGGAACAGCCAGATATCGCCGACCAGCTTGTGCGTTTCGGCATCATCCGGGTTGAATTGTAGAGATTTATTATAGGCTTGTAGTGCCAGTTCGATCTGGGGCGGCACACGCCGGGCAAAAACCTGGCCGAAGAGCTTATGTACCACCGGGCTATTCGGTTCTACTCCGCATGCCTGCATGACAGCTTTGTAAGCCTCTTCGATGCGATTGGCGGCCAGATGTCCCTGGGCTGCGACGATAAAGGGTGCAGCAGGTCCGGTGATGGTCCCGCCCGCCGCCTGTGGAATGTTCGGCGTCAGGGGGCTACCAGAAGGACCGCTGCCGGGCTGACCTGAAATTGCCGGTGGAGTGGCTGGATGGATCGATGGCCCTGATCCTGGCTGGCCTGCGCTCGGAGAGAGAGGCGGTGTGACGGTAATGGGAGGGAGATTGATGATAGCTCGCTCCATCTCCGCGCTATTTGGCCAGCGCTGATCTACGTTGCTGCCCAGCGCTTTCATAAGAACCTGCTCAAAGGCAGGGGAAATATCGGGCCGCAACGAACGAATCGGTGGGAAAGAAAAGATATGCGGCTTGTTGTTGGCGGCATCGTGACACGTCAACACGCGATGGAGCGTTGCCCCCAGCGCATAGAGATCGCTGCGTGGTTCGGGCATGCCATAGACCTGCTCCGGCGGGGCATAGCCAACGGTCATGATAATCGTAGACTGCCGCTGCGATTGGAAAGTACGCGCAATACCGAAGTCGATCAATTTAACTTCATCACGTGGCGTGACCATGATATTTGATGGCTTGAGGTCGCGGAAGATAATGGGCGGCGACTGATTATGCAAATAACTCAGTACGCTGCATACCTGCCTGGCCCAGTTACGTGCTCGCGCCTCTGTGACCCCATGAGCGCCGTTAACGCCCATGACATGGCCCTCTTTCTCCAGCACGCCCGCAAGCGTCATGCCCTCGATGAAATCCATCACCAGGTAATGTTTCCCGCCCTCCATAAAGAAGTCGCGGACACGCGGAATGCAGGGATGATTGAGGTCAAGCAACAGCGTTGCCTCGCGCTCAAACCATTCTACCGCCTGTTGTCTTTCCGCCTCTGAATTAAAGTCATCGAGCATCTCTTTAACGGCACATGGACGATTAAAGCGTTTATCGATTGCCAGATAGACGGCTCCCATTCCACCTGCGGCGACCGGGCGTTCGATTCGGTAACGTGCGTCAGATAGCTCTATTCCAGAGGCCAGGCGGCGACGTTGCCCTCCATTATCGGGTGACGACGAGGAGGAGGCAGACTGCCCGGCATTGGAAGAGGGTATTGACGCAAACTGCGCCCCCGATGGACGTGGCTGGTCCGTTCCGTTGCCACCCTGTCCGCCAGCGTGGCGCACCGGTGATATATTGTTTGGATCAGAATAATTACTAGCCATATCTTTATATACCGCTCTATAACTGCCTGAACTCCTTCTTGCCCTCTAAAAGCATGTGTTCTATGGGCGGTCCAGGAAACATATACTCCACTTGACAAGTTTCATACTCATATTGGGGGCATTATAACACATCTTTCTATTCGTGAGCAGTAGCCTATTCCACTGTCAGAGTGCGGCCTGGGTAACATATTGTTCACCTGCTTCTATCTCTACCACTTCTTCCCTGCTTATTTATCGAGAATATATAACATGATCGAAAAAATCTACCATTTTTACCGATATGGTATCACAGCACTACTGCTCGTACAACCTGTACAGGCTATATCCTCATCCTGTCGCACCCCTAAAATGTAACCCCCTGGATTGGGAAGCCCCACGTTTCGTAGCCGCGCGACTGTATCGCGCTCGCCCCGCTTCACATCAATGTTGAGGTCACCAGCGAGAAAGTCGCGCGGCTACGACAGAGAGGGTACAAAGTTCAAGGGCTATTAATGGTTGATGGTGCGATCGGTGACGGCCAGAGCATGCGCGGGGAAACCTTCAAATTCGGCTAATCGGCGCGTTGTCTCGCTGACCGCTTTATAGCCTTCCTGGGTCATATAGGCTACCCCGGTTCGTTTCAGGAAATCGTAGACCGTCGTGCAAGAGTAGGTATGCGCGAAACCGCCCGTTGGGAGAATCGCGTTGGTGCCAATACTGAAGTTGCCCGTCGGGATTGGCGTATACGGGCCGAGCAAGATCTCTGCCGCATTCTTGAGATCGGGCAGCAGGGCGAACGGCTCGCTTACCTGAACCTCCAGATGCTCAGGAGCATATTCGTTGACGAAATCAACGGCCTCGCGCATCGTCGCCGTCAGGATGATCGCTCCTGTGCCTTGCTCGCTCTCAAAACCGGTTCGGCAGAAGCTCTGGCGCGGCTCGGGCAGGGCAGCGATCTTAGCAGGCAGGAGTGCCAGTACTTGCTCGGCCAGGACGCGGCTATTGGTTACGAGCAGGCCAGATGAATCGGGGCCATGTTCGGCCTCTACTAGCAGATCGCGTGCCACCAGTTCGGGATCGGCCTGCTCATCGGCCAGGATGATCGATTCGCTTGGCCCGGCGGGCAGCCCGACATCGACGGTGCCATAGAGAAGTCGTTTGGCGGCTGAGACATATGGGTTGCCCGGACCGGTAATTTTATGGACCCGCGCGATGGTTTCGGTCCCATAAGCGAGCGCGGCAATGGCCTGCGCTCCGCTGGCGCGATAAATTTCGTGTACGCCGCAGAGATCCGCCGCCACCAGCGAGGCAGGATCAATCTCGCCATCCGGTCCCGGTGGGGTGGTCACGACGATGCGCGGAACCTTTGCGATGCTGGCCGGCGTCGCCAGCATATACATCACCGAGGGGAACGCTCCCTTGCCGCGCGGCACATAGAGGGCCACGCTGCTAATGGGCGTGATCTTCTCGCCCGCCGTGATGCCGGGCGCAATCTCGGTAAACCACTGTTCGTGGGGCATCTGGCGTTCGTGAAATGTGCGCACGTTCTGGATCGCCTGCTTGATAGCGGCATAGACATCTTTATCCAGCAGTTCATAGGCCCGCTCGATATCGGCCCGTTGCACGCGCAGGCGGTCCTTGCTCAGCCGTACATGATCGAAACGCTCGATATATTCGAGCAGTGCCTCATCTCCCCGGTCGCGTACATCGCGCACGATGGGACGAATATAATCGAGGAGATCATCAATTACCGTCTCGGAGCGGCGCAACAGGCGGCCTCGCTGAGCGGAGTCGAGTCTGGATAATTCGTAAAAGTGAATCATATTCCTGTATCCTTGTCGGGTAGCATCTTGTCGAATTACCGAGCCTGGTTGTTAAGAATCATTGTTTCTCTATCGGTGAACCCGTGCATCGGTCGTCCCTTTCATGATACGCGACATCCCGGGTGTTGTCTACAGCAAAAGTGAATGGACCTCAACGGCAGAGGCCGTGAGGTCCATTGTGTTTGTGCATAAGTACGTGCAGGTGGCGAAGAGGTTCGCCCGTTCCTATTGAAAGATCTGTGCGACATCCGTGGTCGAAACAGCGCTGGTCGGTGCAACGATCTTGACCGGCTCGTTGAACTTGCTGTAGTCGATGATGGTGTCAACGCTGGTTGATGATGTTGTTGGCGTGCTGGACGCGCTGCTGGTCTTGCCTGCCACCTGAGTGGCCGTTGCGCCGTTATTGACGTTCATGATGAACTTCAACTCCATCTGATGGACATATGAAGTGGTCTCATCGATCCAGAGGTGCAGTTCCGGGTTTTGCAGCTTTGCGTTTTTAAGCGCCTGCTCCATCTTTGCACGCTCCTGCGCAGGGAGAGCATTGAGCTGACCAGTGGCGGTGAGCAGATCATGCAGAGAATCATCGCTAAAAGCGGCGGTGATATGGCGCAAGGTGACACCATTCATGGTGGTGTTCCCGTTGTCGGTCAATTTGGCCTTTGCAGCCAGCGCGAGCAAATTGTTGTAGCTGCTCACATTAGCTCCTGCCAGAGGATTCGCCCCGGCCTCTGCCGCTGCGTTGTCCAGCACAAACCATTTGCCCTTCGTGTTCTGGATATACACTTTCTGTCCCGTCTCGATTTCCGCCAGCTTCATGCCGGGATTTGCGCTGGCCTGACTGATGTTCAGTTGCATCGAGAGTTGATCGGGAAAGATCAGGTCCCCTGTATTCTTCAGGTTAGTGGTCGTGGCTGGTTGCGATGAGCTAGTGCTGCTCACGTGATTGATGGTTGTCATCTCAAAATGAGTCGTTTTGAGTAACTTCATCGCGGTGATGCTACTCTCAATAACCTGCTGTGCGCTCTTTGTTGAGGTGTTTTGCGTCGTGCCAGTATTCGTGCTGCCAGTTGATGTAGAGCTGTTTCCACCACCGCAGGCACTGAGCAAAAGTAAGATCATCATTCCCAATGCGATTGAGCCGCACCACCTGTATCGTACTTTCATGAAGAAACCCCTTTCCATAAAACCCCTTTAACTTACTGATACATCTCGCCCCAGGAGCAAATATTCGGCAATGCGGATACATTCCAGGTTGCTGGTGTGCAAGATGCATCATAACGATTCGTTTGGCAACACTTCCAGTCATGTTGGAGCGACAACCGGAAGTGTCCTTCCTACTACTATACAGAGATGCAGCTATTTTGTCAATCTAACAATATTCCTATGTTTGAATGATATTATCGATATTCATGATTGTTATATAGCATAAATAACGCTCACGAATGTCGTAGCCGCGCGACTTTATCGCGCTTGTTCAAAATGCGCGATAAAGTCGC
>JAICIM010000316.1 GCA_025928885.1 Ktedonobacteraceae bacterium
TCCGTACAAGTTGAACATGCTACCTAGATTGCCTCATAGTATAACAGATAAATCCGCCATTGTCTGTAGTATAGCCTCCTGTTTTTATAGCTCTCCAGCAGTATACTTCTCTTTATCACCATATATTGGCTACGTTCTGTGTTGCCTGTACTCTGTATTCGTATCATGCATAGATGCAAGTACAATACAGATACAGGAGATGTCACGGTCAGGCATCGAGAAGAGAAAGGCTGGTTCTTTCCTTGAACGTTCCTCTCAAGCGATACGGCGACCTGCTTCTAACGTATCTACATCCACAATGGTATAGGGTTGTATGGCTCGTGCTCCTGTTATTGAGCGCAATCGGCCTGCAACTGGTTGATCCACTGGTATTGCGCTACTTCATCGATAGTGCCACCTCCGGCAACGTAGGGGCGAATCTCTTTGGCGCGGCGCTGCTCTTCTTTGGTATCGCGCTACTCTCCCAGGTGCTCTCGATCATCTCAACGTATGTCAGCACCAATGTCGGCTGGACGGCGACCAACGCGCTGCGGGCTGATCTGGCGCGGCATTGTTTGCATCTTGATATGCCGTTTCACAATGCGCGAACGCCCGGAGAGATGATCGATCGGCTCGATGGGGATATCACGATCCTCTCAAACTTCTTCTCAGAGCTGGTCATCCAGGTTATAGGCAACATCCTGCTTTTGATCGGCGTGCTGGTTTTGCTGTTTCAGGTGGATTGGCGCGTGGGAGCGGCTCTGGGAGCGTTTGTGGTGGTGGCGGCACTGGTGTTGCGCCGAATGCGCTCGTTCGCGGTGCCACAATGGGTCGCGGCACGTCAGGCCAGCGCGGAATCATACGGATTTATCGAAGAGCGCCTGGCAGGAACTGAGGATATCAGGTCGAGCGGAGCAAAGGCGTATGTGTTGCAGCGCTTTGTCGAGTTGATGCGCGAACGGTTGCGCACACAGAAGCGGGCCGGGCTGGCGGCAAGCGTGATGGTCAATAGCGGAATGCTGCTGGTCTCGCTGGGAACGGTGGTCGCCTTTTCAATCAGCGCCTACCTGTTTCTCGCCCATACCATCAGCGTCGGTACTGTTTACCTGATCTATTACTATGCAACAATGCTCACACGGCCCGTTGAAATGATTATGCAGCAGATGGACGATATGCAGAAAGTCGGGGCCAGCATCTCGCGCATTGCCGACCTCTACAGCACCGGGCGCATCGGCGCGGGCAAGACGACGCTGTTGCGCGTGATCCAGGGTCTATTGAGCAAGCAGAGCGGCGAAATCTACTGGAATGGGGAGCGCGTCGATGATCCGGCCTCGTTCTTTGTGCCACCACGCAGCGCCTATACTGCCCAGGTGCCGCTGCTATTCAGCGAGACGTTGCAGGATAATATCTTGCTGGGTCTGCCCGAAGAGCGCGTCGATCTGGTCGGGGCGATTCGCGCGGCAGTGATGGAGCAGGATGTACAGGAGATGGAGCAGGGATTGGAGACGCTGATCGGGCGCAAGGGCGTGAAGATCTCCGGTGGGCAGCAGCAGCGCACGGCGGCAGCCCGGATGTTTGTGCGCAAACCCGAACTCTACATTTTCGACGATCTCTCCAGCGCTCTCGATGTGGAGACCGAACGCACACTCTGGGAACAGCTCTTTGCGCCTGATACGGGCGGCGAGGTGGCGACCTGCCTCGTAGTCTCCCATCGCCGCGCCGCCCTGCGCCGTGCCACACATATTATCGTCCTTAAAAATGGACGCATCGTGGCCGAAGGTACGCTGTCCGAACTATTGGAAAGCAGCGAAGAGATGCGGCATTTGTGGCAGATTGAAGATATTGGAGAAAAGGAACAAGAAGTAAGCAATGATGCTTGAACATCGGTGCATGTATGCTATGATGGCGATGAAACTTCATAAATAATGTGGTGATTTCTCGAAAGGAAATGCATGATTATCTTTGATGCTGAAAGACCATCGGACTCGTCTTTTGTCGAAAGGATCTGGTGCAGTCATAGCGAGGGTGCCAGCACTGCGTTTCTCTCTACTGCCGAGAGCCGCTGCGAACTGGTGGTAACGAAGCTCCAGGGCCACATCACGATGACGGTACGAGGGGCAGAGACGAAAGCCACCCCGGCTGGCAGCGCCCCTACCGATGGGGAATGGCTTGGCATCAGATTGAAGATCGGTACATTTCTCTCACAACTTCCAGCCGGAGGTCTTGTCGATACGAAGGTAAATTTACCCGAAGCGGCCAGCAACACGTTCTGGCTGGGAGGCTCCGCCTGGCAATTTCCTGATTATGACAACGCCGATACCTTTATTGACCAGCTGGTTCGCGCCGGGCTGCTGGTTCGCGAGCCGATCATGCATGATGCATTCCTGGGCCGCGTGCAAGACCTCTCATTGCGCTCCGTTCAGCGCCGTTTCTTGCAAGCAGTCGGGGTCACACAATCGACGGCCCGACAAATCGAACGCGCCCGCTACGCCGCGTTTCTCTTACGACAGGGCATCTCGATTCTGGACACCATGATGGAGGCTGGCTATTTCGATCAGCCGCATCTAACCAGGGCGCTGAGACACTTCATTGGACAGACACCTGCGCAAATCCAGGCGGGAAGCCAATCGGAGCAACTGTCGTTTCTGTACAAGACAAAGCCCTTTTGTTGAGCCATACTGGCTCTATCTTAGAAAAGCAAAAGGAGCAAGCAAACGATGGGAAACATCATTGTCGCAGAGTTCATCACACTGGATGGCGTTATCGAGGCACCAGGAGGCGAGGACTCCCTCGGCGAGAGCAGCGGTTGGTCCATGCCCTTTTTCAGCGAAGAAACAGCAAAGGCCAAAGCGGACGATCTTTTTGGCAGCGACGCTCTCCTCATGGGAGGACGAACTTATCAAATTCATGCAGCCTCCTGGCCGTCTGTAAAGGATGAGGAGGGATTTGCTGACCGCATGAACAGCCTGCCCAAATACGTCGTCTCAACAACGCTGGAAACGGTCGAGTGGAACAATACAAAGCTCATCAAGGGCGATATCATCGCAGCAATCAAAAAGCTGAAGCAGGAGATTCGTCGGGATATCTTAATTGATGGTGGCAGCGATCTCGTCAACTCGCTTCTACAGCACGATCTTATTGACGAATATCGGCTCCTGGTCCACCCGATTGTGCTGGGGAAAGGCAAGCGTCTCTTTCAGGAAAGCAGCCCACAGAAGAAGCTACGACTGATCAAGGCAAAAGCGTTCAGTACTGGTGTCGTTGCGCTGACATATCAAGCAAGGCATGAATAGTTAAATAAAGCACCTTATACAGACGTATAAATCAAGTATTCTGCGCATCTACAATAATAGATGCGCAGTTTTTCTAGTTCGTTGTATAATTCACAGCGAGATACGGTGCAGAACAGGATATGCCACAATTGGTGGGATAGGAGAGATTGTAGATGCGACCGTTGTTGATAAAGAAAGGTGCAATATTTATGGAAGTGAAACAGATAACAGAAATAGTGGAGTTGGTATCGCAACTGTATGCGGAGAAGTTCAATATAGAGCGTGATGCGAACTGGTTTATTTTAAAATTGCAGGAAGAGGTTGGCGAGCTGATTCAATCATATCTGATGTTGATAGGGAAGGCGCGGACAAAAGGCAAAACCGCTGAAGAGATTGAGGTCGAGTTTCGGAAAGAGGTCGCCGATGTTTTCTGTCACGTGCTGCTGCTAGCCAACTTCTATGGGGTTGATCTGGAAAAAGAGATGGATGCGAAATGGCTATCGAGAAAAAAAGATTTGAGGTTGAGCTGGCAAAGGGAAACGGCCTCTGCCAGCTCAAACGGATCAACGAATGCTGCCGACGGTCATGCCGCGAATGAAGAAGCGCTGGAAGAACAGGAAGAGCGCGATCAGCGGTAGGATCGTGAGGAATGAGGCGGCCATCAAGAGATTGAACTGGATATCGTGGCTTTTGCGGAAGAACTGCAAACCGATCGAGAGCGTGCGAAAGGCGTCGTTCTGAATGTAGATCAACGGCCCCATGAAGTCCTTCCAGCTATCGACCGCCGTAAAGATCGCAATGACCCCGATAGCTGGCAGCGCGAGCGGGAACATGATGCGCCAGAGAATCTGCCACTCGCTCGCACCATCGATGCGGGCCGCCTCCGAGAGTTCGCGCGGCACCTGCAAGAGAAACTGGCGCAGCAGGAAGACGTTAAAGGCGCTGGCGAAGAAGGTCGGCACCACCAGCGGGAGCGCGGAATCAACCCATTTGAGGGTGGCGAACAGGTCGAAGAGCGGGATCATCGCGACCGGGAACGGCAGGAAGAGCGTGGCGATCACGAGGTAAAAAACCTTATCGCGACCCGGCCACTCGATGCACGAGAAGCCATAGGCGACCAGCATATTCGAGAGGACCGCCCCGATGACCTTGAACAGCGAAATGATAAACGAGTTCCAGAAGTAGGTGCCGAAGGGGATGTAGTTCACCGCCGTCCAGAAGTTGTCCCAGCGCACATCTAGCGGCCAGAGCGTCGGCGGGAACGCGGCCAGTTCAGGCGTCGTTTTCAGTCCCGTGACAAGCATCCAGTATAGCGGGATGAGGAAGAGCAGGCTCATCGCGATCAGGAAGATGCGCACGATCACATTATCGGTGAAGCGCTGAAGGGCCAGGGCGCGATGCCGCCGCTGCACCGCCTCCTTGTCAATGATCGGCGTTGGTGGTGTCATCGTCTTTGAGGTTGCCATATGCATGTTCCTTTCTGCTGCCTAACTGACCAGTTCGTAATTGACGAAGCGCTGGGAGAGACGGTAAATGAGCAGGGCCAGCAACAGGCCAATGATGAAGAGCACAAACGCCAAGGCCGAAGCATAGCCAAGCTGAGCATAACGGAAGGCTGTATTATAGAGGTAGAAGATGTAGAACAGTGTTCCATTGTTGGGACCACCGCCCGTGATGATGAAGGCTGGATCGAAGACCTGCATCGCCCCGGTCAGGCCGGTAATCAGCGCGAAGAGAATGACCGGCGAGAGTAGCGGCAGAGTGATGCGGAAGAAGCATTGCAGCCGGTTCGCGCCATCGATGCGGGCCGCGTCGTAGAGCGTTTGTGGGATACCGCGAATGCCAGCCAGAAAGATCAGCGCGGTGCCGCCAGCGCCATACTGAGCAAGGGAGACGATGACCAGTTTGGCGCTACTGGGATCGCTGAGGTAGTTGGTCTGAGGCACACCGATGAGGGAGAGCAGATAGGTAAACAGGCCATATTGCGGGTTAATCAGCACGATATAGGTGAGGGCAAGCGCGAAGGGCGGAACAATAGATGGCATGTAGATGGCGGCGCGGTAGAGGCCGACCTCTCTGACGTTGCGGTTCATCGCCAGCGCCAGCACAATCGCCACCACGATACCAATTGGCACCGCAAAGGCCGCGTAATAGAGCGTATTGTAGAGCGATTGCCAGAAGAGATCGTCGCTAATCAAGCGTTGATAGTTCTGCAAACCAAGCCAGACGGGCGGTTGGAAGCCGGAGTAGCGCACAAAGCTCAGAGCAATCGAGTAGATGGTGGGATAAACGGAGAAGACGAGAAAGCCGATGATCCAGGGGCTGATAAAAAGCAGCCCTTTCATCAGGTTCTTGCGTTCTTTTTTGGATAACTTCTGCCGTGCAGTCAAGATTCACCTCCTAAACATGTTCCAGTCGTCAGAGCGGGCAATATTGCTGTAATTCAGGCTGAACGCGGCGATAAACGGTCTGGAGCGCCTGTTCAGGAGTGGCGGCATGCAAGACAACTTTATCCTGTGCGTCGCTGAACTGGTCCCAGAGTTCTGAACCGACCGGCAGCGGCACGCGACTCTTCGAGAAGGGGAGGATCTGTTTAAAGAACTGCATCTTGCCGGGGAAGAGATCCGACTCGTTGAGCAGCGAGGCCCAGGTGGGCAACTGGTTGGTTGCTTTGTCGTAGATGCGCTGGCCCTCTTCACCGGTCATGAAGCGCATGAAGCGATAGGCGCCACTGGGATTATGAGCACCGGTTGGCATGACCAGCGCGAAACCACCGGACCAGGTGGAAGGTTTGTCGCCAGCCTTTTCGACGGGAATGTAGGTGATGCCGTAATCCACTTTGGGCGCGTACTCCTGCAAACTGGCAATCGTCCAGTTGCCGGAGAGCGTCATAGCGAGGTTGCCGCTATAAAAAGGATTTTGCGTAGGAGGCGCATTTTCGGGCTGATAGGTGGCAAAGAAGGTATCCACTTTTTCGCGGGTCAGCTTCGTGGCCCAGTCGTATTGAAATTGTAGCGCACGCTGCATAGCAGGCTCGGTGGGCGTGATCTGGCAGGTTTTGGAATCGAAGAACTTCGCGCCAAAATCGATGCCCCAGGTCGTGTGCGAGGCCTGATCCATCCAGGGAACAAAACCGATACGGTCAAAAGTGCCGCGACTGTTGAGTTTGTTGATCTTGAAGGAGATGTCGCGCAACTGATCGATCGTGATCGGACCGTGCGAAGGGTCCATAATGGCGGGATCGATGCCAGCGGCGCGAAACACATCCTTGTTATAGAAGAGGCCGCGTGCATCAGTATGCAGGGGCAGCGCATAGGGGTGGTTGCGATAGAGCGTCTCGCCCCAGGCGAAGGGGAGATAATTTTTGGCGAGATCAACCCCCTCTTTGTCGATAAAGGGCTTGAGATCCTGCAACAGTCCGATGGCGGCCTGCTGGCTCACGGTGAAACGATCGATATAGTAGACATCGGGACCGGTGCCGCCACGAACGGCGGTAAGCAGCGTCGTCGTGTCGCTCCCGCCGGGCAGCGGCACCAGTTTTACATGCACATCAGGATTAGCCTTATTGAAGGCATCAACAACGGCGTTTTCAGCTTTAATGCTAATATCACCTACATCAGCCGTCCAGTAGAGCACTTCATGCGGATCTCTGGGCGTGAATTCACAGGCGGCAAGCAGAAAAGAGGTGAAAAACAGGAAAAGCAGACCAATCTGCATAGCGGGGAGAAAGCGATGGCGGTTCATCCAATGCACTCCTCTCGTTTTGGTATGGAAGAACAGAGAAGCAAACGCTTCTGCCGTCACCGTTGACGTGGCGTGGAACACAAGCATAGTGCGCGGCGCTGTCATTGCTACGAAAGGCGGGCAGTATGAAAACGCTCCGGGTATTGCAGCCCGAAGAACGTGCAGGCTCAACAGATGAAGGTGCGGGAAGATGAGGGAAAGTGCTGGCATGCACACTTTTTATTGAGTCTGAGCAAAAACATATTGCCCTATAAATTTAGTATACAGTCAGGGTGAAAGGACTACAATAGAAAAAAGCGACAGAAGGGTATGAAAATGCGACAACTTACATAATTATCCTCAACAATAAATAGGCTCTCTTGCCCCTGGTAATACAAATAGTTCTACTTTCTTATCAGAATAGGAGAGGCAAAGAGAGACCTACGAGAAGGGATAGGTGTAAAAGGGAGAACGAAAGGGGATTCAGCATTGAGAACAGGTTAAATCACTTGCGCCCTTAGCTGTAGGCTGAGCATGGAACGAGTGCTTTACCTGTAATTGCCCGATATATTTCAATATCCGTACGCGCTTTTGTTTGACGTTTCGCTGGCGCTTTCGCCTTTTTGCTGGCTGCCTGCACCTGTTTCTTTTTGCGCAACGACAGACCATACCAGCGCGGCCACTTTCCGCCACTGGAAGCGAAACCCAGCTCGGTTAGCTCGACGCGCAACTGACCGAGCAGCGCGGGATGTTTTGCTTCATGCGTCGCCTCGTTCCAGTACTCGCGAAAGCGGCGAAAGAGCACGCGCCCTGATGTCTTCTTTTCAGGACTAACTTCACAATGAAGCGCGACAAACTGGCTCACGATTCGAGAAAAGAGCGCATCTTGATATCTATCATAGCTGTCCACGGGAAACCTGCCTTCATACCATTGGCATACACTGAATGTGTAATCGTGAAAAATTTTAAACATACCATCATCTCTCTCTAAAGAGATGCATTGTGCTGGGAAAATGGATACCATCAAGTACCCCTGCATACATTACGCTTCAGTTAAACAGAATGTAACTGTTTAGCATAGATAGATCTGGATATTTTTTTTTGCTTCACATAGACAGGATATACTGCTATAGAAGCTCGTGTGCATCTAAAGGCTGGCGCGATCATTGCTAAAGGGCCGTTTTCGCTTGAA
>JAICIM010000241.1 GCA_025928885.1 Ktedonobacteraceae bacterium
ACGTGAGGCCATACGAGAGGAGACAGGCACAGACTCCACCACCCACGATAAAAAAGAGCTGAGAAAATAGTTCAGCCGACTCTGATAAAGCCATCTAGACGCCCCCTTTATTGGGAGAAGTAAGTATTTTCATGCATACAATCCAGGCAAGATACACCCCTATGCAGCAGTAGAAAATCATCCTACTAAGGAAACGTGCAGGTGAGTACTCTTTCGAGTCCCTATTACTTTCGTCCCTGCATAGCTACCTGTAATACGCGATCCCATCCAGCGTAATCTTTTATAGATGTTACTGTAGATTGCGGCCACAATTCAAGTATCAGGCGCGTCAATGGTTCTTGCTGCTGGTAGCCAATCTCCAACAATAGCAACG
This sequence comes from Ktedonobacteraceae bacterium, assembly GCA_025928885.1. Taxonomy (GTDB): domain Bacteria; phylum Chloroflexota; class Ktedonobacteria; order Ktedonobacterales; family Ktedonobacteraceae; genus JAICIM01. The sequence continues at coordinate 374 of JAICIM010000241.1, forward strand.
CGTTCGGCTTGAGCAGACTGGATTGCCGTAGCTCCCGACAGAAACGCTCCAGCAGATCGAGACCTTCTGGACCGCTGAAAAGGGCCAGATGTGGCTCATAAGCAGACACATCGTGGGTCATCGCCTGCATCTCTTCAGTGCCGACATAGGGCAGATTGGCGGTGAGGATATCCACCGGCTCAGGCAGTGGTGCCAGCAGATCGCCCTGCAACAGACGCACCCGCTCAGCAACATGATGACGTTGACAATTCAGTTGCGCAACCACCAGAGCATCCGCAGAGATATCGCAAGCATAGAGATAGGGGAGGCGCGGCTCTTCAACTGCAAGCGTAATGGGGATCGCGCCGCTCCCCGTCCCGATATCGGCAACAATGGGAAGCGCGTCAGCAGCTATTTTCTGACGGATCTGGGTCAGCGCAGCTTCAACCAGCAGCTCGGTTTCAGGTCGGGGAATCAGCACACGTGGATCTACGATAAAATCGAGGCCATAAAATTCTCTCCGTCCCAGCAGATACGCAACAGGTTCACCCTTGCTGCGTCGCTCGACAAGCTGAAAGAATTGGGTGGCAAGTGCGGGTGCAACTTCGCGTTCGGGGTAAGCATACAAAACGCTGCGCTCCACACCCAGGATATGAGCCAGCAAAACCTGAGCATCGAGCCGCGCCCCCACAAGACCTGCCCGGGTCAGTTGTCGCGTGGCCTGCTCCAATGCGCCTTGAATAGTTGTAACGGTCATCAACGCCTCAATCTAGCGGCTGGCGGCCTGCAAAGCCTGTATGCAGATAATGCCAGAACGAGATACGCTGCTCACCAAGCCTCCAGCACAAATAGACCTCTTCCCCATCACGCAGACTGAGAAAATCAATCAGCCCGATTTCGGGATCTTTCAACTCGCACCCAAAGTCCTGTAGCTCCTCCAGAGCCTCGCGCAATCGCGGCATCGAGGAGGCAATCTCCTGTTGCAGGCGTAAGATGCGATCATATAAATGATGCCCATTCCCCATTGCCTGCGCCTGAATCTCCTCCAACTCGGCCCTCAGAGCCAGCACGCTTCTATGGCTCTCCTGAATTTTGTATAAGACAACGGTGATTTCAGGTAAAAGAGCTTCTGCCTCTTCTCGCGTAAAATAGTGAGCCATCTCCCTATCACCCTCCATAGCTGTACACCCACCTATCGGTATAATCCATAACAGCCAGTTTGCGCCAATCTCATTTTATGCAGCAAACCAACCATATAAAAGAGATTTGCCCAACACTGTTCGTGGTCATTATACCTCATATCTAAGCAAGGCGAAAACAGTGTTGCGGAGAGGGGAAAAATCTTCAGGTGGAGCTTTGATAGAAAAGAAGAGAAAGTACTCGCCAGGGATGTTATGATCCCCGGCAAGTAAACAAGCGTTCGGCATGCTTATTTTGTGGCGTGTTCTTTGACCGTCAATACGTTGTGTACCTCGTTGACTTCAGGTTGCCCTGCTTCAATGCCCAACTCTTGCAAAATAGGCAAGAGGGTCTTACCAAACTCATTAAAGGTTTCTTGCGATTCCCATACCTCGAAAACACGAAGCTTGTTTCCGGTTCCGAAGCAGGTATGAGAGATCAACCCCGGCGCTGGAAACATCCCTGCCTGCTTCAAGCGGACAACAACCTCATCATATTGACTGGCATCCATCGCAGAAGGCGTAAAAAGAAGCGTGACTGCCACCAAAGTTCTCCTTTCGCGTGACATTCTTGTTGAGATGAGCCAATCCCATCCTCTGCTTCTTTACTACGGGCAAACACTCTTGCTGGATCACTCTATTTTAACAATATCGAGAAAAAGTAAAATGCAATTAAAAATAAGTATGGGTCATCCCCGATTTGGGGATGGCCCACAACGAAAACGAACAGGGAACGTTCAGGCGTCAATATTCCCCTGCAAGACGATTGCCTGTCCATCGGTTGTTGTACCATTGAGGATGAAGGTGTCTTTCTTCGCGGAATGCACCTCATTATTGGTCTTAAACTGCACGGCAAAGAGTGTGCTATTGTAATCGCTCTGCGGCTGCATGACCTCACCATCCTTCAGAGCAAAGGTGTATTCAATTTGCGTATCGGATTCTGCGTGCGTCTGGATCAGTTTTGAATTATCAAAGGTGCTGTAGGAACCCGAATATGCCAGGCTCGCCACATCCTTCTGCACCAGAATAGTGACGGTGACCTCTTTTAGCGGGGCGGTATATTTAAAGCGTACGCGGCTCTCCCCAAAGTAGCTGCCCGAGACGCTATATTCGCCGTAGCCTTTCAACCCTGCAAAGGAAAGCGCCTGAAAATGCTGCATCACGCCCTGCCCATAGGCGCTGGGAATACCTTTGCTAACCGAGGTCATCAATGCTGGATACCCACAGCCGTAACTCGACCAGGCCCAGGCGGTATAGCCAATGTTGTAGCGATCGGCCCAGTTCATCAGGTTATCAACAAAGGTATGCGTACAATCCGTCTCGCCAATCTCAGTCATTACCAGCGGTACTTTGTTGGCTACCGGCAGCACCTCGTTCTGCCAGCACGTCGTTGTGATGCATTGATTGAAATTATAGACGTGAAAGGCTGCTATCAAGCTATTGTTCGGATCTTTTGGCATATGATCGAGCCAGCCAGTCACATTGTTGCCCCAGCGCAGACCACCAAGCAGAATAGGGTTGGTTGCACCAGTACTGCGTACAGCATCAACCAGCGTTTGCATCCCTGCCACAGCAAAATTGACATCTGTACAGGGAGCGGTACTGGCTGCTGTACTCCCATCGCGCCAGCAGTCCCAACTGGAGGTAAATGGTTCGTTATACAGCTCAAAAAGGACCGATGAGTTAGCCTTAAAGGTGGTTGCAACGGACTTCCAGAGATCGACCGAGTGATCAAGATCTGGCATGGCTTTCTGCCCGGTTGCCTTATCTGTGCCGGGAGCATTCCAGTGCAGATCAATAATAGCCAGGATGTTTTTAGAATTCAGCAGATTGACGTAATTAATGATCGACTGCTGATACTTTGTCCCTGAATAATTCGGATCAACGCCATTAATACCAAGCCAGCAGGTCTCGTTGAGAGAGATGCGTACGGCGTTCATTTGCCAGGTCGTCATAATGGCGACATTTGCGTCATCATGTGGACCGTCAAAAATACCCCAACCCTGAACACAGGGATATTCCGTTCCAGAGCGACCCACGCCCACCGGGACAATCGCCTGATTATCTTTGTTGAGCAACTGATTCCCGGATACGTGCAATCCAACGATCGAGGGAGCTGAGGCTGCTTGTGTGGCAAGCGGCGAAAGAGAAAAGAAGCTGCCAAAACTTATGAGCAAGACGAAGACGAGGAGTCGAAACCTGTGGACAAAATTCCTTTTCACTGATAACCTTCTTCCTTAAAAACATCTGTAGATCCACAATAATGGATTCTAAAAACCATGCAGGGAAATCGGGGAAGATACGCAATGATGTTCACTGTTGGTAGCCATCTACTCATCAGTTAAAAAGTTCTTACTTTTTTTCTTCGAGATACTTACTCAACAACAGTTTAATGATAATCTTTGTATCCAGTAGAGTAAATACTGAAAAGATCAACATTTCTATACGAAGGTATACATTTCTGAAGCAAGCAAAAAATAGTAAGGTGAGTTCTACTTGAAACCCGGCTCTCTTTTAAGCTGCACAATCAGTACAACGAAAAAAGCGAGCGCCGTAATAGAGCACTCGCTTTTTCCCAACATTGGAACGCTTACATCAACGCTTCGGCTTTGGTGTTGGGGTAGGCGTAATGGCAGGCGTCGCCTGTGGCGTGCCTGAAGGCGTAGGCGTGCCGCCGAGATTGATGCTCGTATCATCAAAAGACTGGAAATTGACCACCGTATTATCCGAAGTCTGATAGGTTCCGGTTATCGTGTCTCCGGGCTGCACCAGCGGGAGCTTGGGCGAGAGCGAGAGATTGGCGGTGAAGATGTTCTTCTGCCCCTCAATCTGCAGGTAATAGACGGTGCTCCCACCTTGCTGAACCGGGGAGATACGCAAGACCTTGCCGGTGATGGTCTGCTGTTGCACACCGGTCGTCACGCCTCCTCCTGTACCTTGCTGGGTTAACCATTGCTGATAATCTTGCAATGCCTGGGTCAGCGAGGTATCAAACTGGACATTGCTTCCGTTCAAGTTCCTGGCATCCACGATCCCCACCGCCTGGAAGATGCCACTCACGGTCTCGCTGGTTCCTGCGCTACTATCGCTGGGCGCACTGGTACTCTGTACATAGATCGCTACCCAGGTCGGCGTATTATAGATCTGGTAGAGTTGCACACTGGAAACATCGTAGTTGCGAATGTTGGAGTGCGTCGATTTGAAGGTGCTGACAACGTTATCGCCAATCCCGATACCGGCCAGCGGATAAAAATCAGCCTCGTTCTTGTACGTGTTGAAGAGAAAAACGCCCGTACTCGAGTTATTGTTGGATGAAGAAGAAGTCATGGGAATCAACCACACTGGCTGATCGATGCGGTTATAGAGCAGTTCGGGATCGCTGGCTGGTACCTCCTGGCCCAGACCGGAAGGATTGATCCAGGGAGCGGCGTGATAGAGGCCCCACCATTGCAGGTATTGCGAAACGGTCGAGGCAGGCATCACGCGATCAACCCACTTTGGCACATCCTGTGGAGCGTATTTTGTAATGACGCCGGTATGGGCATCAACGATCAACACATCTTTCAACACGTCGCCAACGTAGCCGCGAATCGGCTGCATCAAGGAAACCGTCCAGTAGGGATGGTAGTTATCGTCCACTTCCAGCGTCGGATCGAGCAGACGACCATTGGTATAGCCACTCAGGTAAACGTGGCGCAGGAGATCCTGATTGAGCAAAGCACCCGGCAAGAAGCGCAGTGAGGTTCCGGTCTGTGTGTCTTCGGTGCGCAACTGCGGGACGGCCTGGGGATTCTCCGCATCGACCACGACAAAACCGGGCGTGGCGGGATTGGAGAGATTCACGAAGACGTTGTTATACGAAAGCGGGGCAACGTAATAGAGATGACCTTTGATCGATTGCAGCGTATAACTATCGGGATCAATCCCATAAGCGGAGCCGAGGTTTTGTCCATTAGAACCAAGCACCTGCTGGCCCTTATAAGCTGCCACGCCCTTGCTGACCAGCACAACATTATTGGCATCCGTTGGTGGCAACACAGCCGATTTCTGTATCCTGACGTTGGGAATTGCCGCCAGCGCCTTCGCGTTAATGTCAAACCACGTGGTAAAAATGGTGATCAGCAGCGGGGCAACGATTCCAACCAGACCAGCGATGATCAGGCCAAAGATAGCAGCGGCAACGGCACCACGCGAGAAATCGCGCGGCATACTCTGACTGGCGCTTCCTTCAGAGCGAAGACGCCCACCCGCCGAGACATCCTCCAGAACCCCGACCGCAGGACGAACAAAGGCAAAGAGATTGCCAACACAACTGAAGATGAGGGGCCATACCAGCCATTGCCATCCCCAGAACGGTCCAGTCAAAGCTGGGAGGGAGAAATACACAATGAGCAGGCAGAGGAGGTAGTTGAAGATGAAGTAACGGAGCAGCCAGGGGAAAAACTTTCGCCGATCAAACTGTTCGCGACGGCCAAAGGCGAGCCTTCCGATGACAAGCACAATCATCACGGCAACAGCGCCGATCAAAGCCAGCAGAAAGATAATCATGACAGTAGCTCCCATTAAAGGTGTAACATAATGATCTCAGAGTGAGTCTATTACAATATACGCTAAAAATATGCATCAGGGTATAGAAGATCTCCTATTTCACAACTCCCCTTGCGATTAAGGGAAATACGGGAATATCTCTACCCTCTGCCAGCGTTTATGAAGGTAATCCGGTGAATCATTTTCATCGTAGAATAAAAAGAAATTCTTCAGCATATACCTTCAGACCTTATCGTCACCCTTACGACACCGACAAAAAACATGGATGAGACGCACTCATAAAGGAGCGCAGATAAAATGCATTTATTCGGGAAAAAATCAGCAGAGCATGATGAGCAACGTGCGGATGGACTGGATCGCCTCCCACCAGGACAATACCTGACGGCGAAATGGCCTGTATTGAGCTATGAGCGCACGCCGAAAGAGCTGCCACCGGACTGGAAACTCAAGATCAAGGGGCAGGTGGAGAATCCGTTTGAGCTGACATGGGAAGAGTTTTTGCAGCTCCCACGCACCACATTAAAGACTGATATTCATTGTGTGACGACGTGGAGCCGCTACGATAACACCTGGGAAGGCGTCCATATCCGCGAAATATTGCAGCGTGCAAAGCCACTGCCAACGGCAAAGTTCGTCATGGCCCACTCGTGGACGGGCTACACCACCAACATTCCACTTGAAAATCTTGACGACGACGACGTGATGATCATCACCAAACACGATGGACAAGATCTCGAACTGGAGCATGGTGGTCCTGTACGTCTGCTGGTCCCGAAGCTCTACTTCTATAAGAGCGCGAAATGGCTCTATGGCCTGGAATTTCTGGCTAACGATCGTCCCGGCTTCTGGGAACAGCGCGGCTATAGCAATAGCGCCAACCCCTGGAAAGAAGAACGTTACTGGTAGAAGTTCGTTGGAGCGCGTCGTCTGTGTCCCAAAGATACGACGCGCTCTTTCAGGTCTTTTAACTGGGAACGTGAACCACATTTTGACAATATTGAGCCAGCGTTTGATACACGACCCGCACATGCAAAAAGCTGGCTGGAACTCTGGTCAGCACAATCCTCTCGCCCTCGACCTCAATGGCTAGCTCCTCGCCCTCATGCAGGTGCAGTGCCTTAATTACAGAAGCAGGCAGCGTCAACACGATTGTATCACCAAGTTTGTCTAATGTTGTCAGTTGCATTTGACTACCCCCACAAACTGCCAGATAATATTGCAGCATAAAAAGTATCTATTGTTAATACACAAACCACAATCATCAAAACGTTCTCTTCTCACGACTATAAGAAGTTAGAGAAACCAGCCGGAAAGTTGGAGATAGCAGCACTCCTCGTCCTGCGCACGCAAGCGCCACCAGCGGGCCAGAGAAACGCGCACCAGCGTTTGAGCAGGAATTGTTGCCATTGGTTCGGCAAATCCAACGTAGCGAATACGTAGTCCTCCCGCCAGCTGTTTTCCTCTCAGCTCAAAATCATAGTCTGTCTGGTGGTACATCCGGTCTTCAATACGCGTTAACGTCAGATCTCGATCGGGCAACCAGTAACCTGTACTGCACGGTGGGATCGTTCCATGAGATCTTGCGGGTGGGAACCCGGGTCATTTATGTCTGGCAACCATGCAGCACTCCTTTGGTTTGATACCCATAGCCATCTACTTTCGAGAGGCGACGACAATACTTATGTCCAATATCGGTGATGCTGCCCGAAGGAGTGGCGATGGTGAATGATCCGCTGGCTTTGGCTACCATGCGCCCGACATGAGTTCCTCTGCGTTTCAGAGATGCTGGGACGACGGCGCGAACATGATCACCCGTGCGAAAACCGTGCTTGGGATGTTTGGCCTTTGGTTTGCTCCGGGGAAACCCGAATTTATCCATCAAACAGGCTTGACGGCGCCCGTGTCCGTAAGCGGTGATGAGGAGTGGAGAGATCCGTTTGGCGATGAGGGTTTCTGGAGTGCTTCGTCCCACGCATGCCGCGTCTGCCCAATGGGTCTTGGGCAACCCTCGTGTGAGGCGGTTAAACTTGGTCAGTCCGCCACTGCCGCATTCGACAGGCAAGCCCAATGCCTTCAACCGCTCCAATAATACCCATCTGCTGGCGTTCACCGCTGCGGCATCTTTGAGTGGGGCTTTTGCCTGGGCCTGGATCTTTTTGCACAGATCTGGTTTCTTTTTGAGAAATTGCTCAATGGACCCAGTACCTTTTTTCTGATTGCACTGTTCACAGGCGATACACAAGTTACTGACGCGGTTACTACCTCCTTTCGCTTTTGGAATGATATGCTCAACTTGTAAGGGAATATTCTGCTTGTTGCAATAGGCACAGGCATGGCCCCACTTGAGCAACAAGTACTCTCGCAGTTCATAACCAGCAAGGGTTCCCTGCTGATACTCGATGCCGCTGATTTCGGGATTCTCTATAGCCTGCATATCAAACCTGACCAACTCCATACTAATCGCACTTATCTGACACAGACGCTTCAATCTCTGTACCCAGGTCGTAATGTTGTGTATTCTACTCTCTAATGACGGAGGGAACCATCCCTTTTTGCGCTTGCGGTTAGCATAGCGTGCTGGTCTGTAGCGGGTGTGACGGTTGCGGCGATTGCGGCGTGTGCTTCTGCGAGCATCGAGCGCTTTCTTCACCTGCTGGCCTCGATGGGACAATTCAGCAGCAAAGACAACTTCGCCTGTCTGGTCGTTGACAATGGCAATTCCAGTCATCCGTGAACCGGGATCGAGTTTGATCCTGAGCTGCTGTCCTGTTGGCTCCTCGACACACTTCTTGAGAATGAGCGTGAATGGGTAGCGACGCAAGACTGCTGCCTGGCCTGATGAAAGCAAACGACGCGCCCAGCCTGGATGGATGGGATCGAGCGGGTTTCTCTGATTATCGACAAGTAAGACGTATGGCATGTGATGATCCTGTGAGTTGCTCGCGGTGCGAGCCTCCGTTTGCACGGGTAATGGTGGCCTCGTCAATGTTCAGCAGACGGTTTGTTTGCAAGAAGCACTGAGTATACCCACGCTCTGTTTAACCTCTTGCCGTAGAGGTCCGGGCTGGCCGCGCACCCGGACGTACCTATTGTTCTATTCGTCGCGAACGTAGCCCACAGGTTGGGCTAAGACTGGTCATATTCGGGCTTGTAGAAAGCTCTACGTCTTTCTACAAGCCTCGGCTTTTCAGCCGGGGTCTATGACACCCGATAGTGTAGATAGGAACATGCTCCATAAAATTCTCCACAGGACAATGACGAGGATATATATGCATTGCCCTATACAGCACAAAAGTTGTGATTGACTGACTCTAGTATACCGAATAATAACATTTGCGTCAATTCCTATAAATTACTATCTTTTGCATCACAAATGCA